>JAZRUP010000200.1:0-7556 GCA_045652645.1 Eubacteriales bacterium
GGGAAGGATTTTTCGTACATCCATTTTCGATAAAGTAAGTATTCACTGTTTCCCACGAAAAACGCTTTACTTGTTGTTTATCAATGCAGATTTCAAAAAACCGACACCCATCCATTCCAACATATGCGGTACAACCATATCGAATTCTTCCATGCAATGATTCTGCTAACATATCCCGTTCAAGATATTTTCTCATTGCGCTCCACGATCCGAGAATTTTACCCATATAGTACCTCCTTACTCTTCTGTATCGCCAGTTTCGCTTTTGTATTACAAAAGCGGGCAAAGCCCATCCCCCTATTCCTCTGTGTATAATTCGTCGTAGTACCAACGGATAGGGTTTTCGTAAATATATTTCGCGATTTCCTCGTAATCCTCTCGACCTCGGATGATATGTTCATAAAATGAGGTTTGAAACAATTTCCCGTCAAATCCGTTCTTTTTACATTCTCTTGTAGTTAACGATTTATACGCGCAAACGATATCCGTGATCGTAGGGCGGGGGCTTGCTCCCGCCGTTTTGCCGTTTAGAATCATAATTGCGTGTATATGGTTAGGCATGATTACATATTTGTCAACCGCAAGATACGGATATCGGTCTTCCAGCAAGAATAATTGTTTCTCTGCAATCTTTCCGAATAATGTGTATTCTATCCCGGTTGTTTCGGCGGGAGCAAGCCCCCGCCCTACGACACGCGATAGCATGCATCGTCTGTTCTCGGTGCATATCGTTACAAAATATGCGCCCGCAGAACTGTAATCATAATTGTCAAGGCGAGGATGTTTTCGTTTCGGTAATTCTTTTTCTTTATCCATTTGCATCACCCATATCATTATAACACAAATCGGCAGAGAAAACAAGTTCTCTGCCGAAGTTTTTGTGCCTGCCTATTTCTCCGCTAAGAATGCAGAGAGAAATCTCTGCTTTTTTATTTATGCTTATAATAAAGCATACAATGGCAATAGCCTTCAAAATCGGGGTCGGCGATCTGTTCCTTGAATTCTTCGCACATACATTTATATTCCTCAAGCCTGTCGCGTCGGCAGGGGCAATAGCCTCCCGTTTTCTTTAAGCCTTCCTTGACTATTTCAACTATTTTCTCATCGGGATTGAGCGTTATTTTCATTCTTTGCCTCCAAGATACGTATATTACAATAATATCATATTTCGGAGAAAGAGTCAATAAAAATTTTATTTCAGTGTGAGGCGTATTTTATTTCAGTGTGAGGCGTATAAGATCCGTGTCGGTCAGAAGCGACGCCGCACCGTAAAGAAAGAGCACCTTGTCGCATTTTGCGGCAATTTCGTATATGTCGCCGTAAAAATATCTCGGATCAATGACCTCAAGCGAAAAATGCCTCGCAATAAAGGGAATAACTGCGTTTGCGTAGCTGTCTTTGATTATAAGCAGCCTCGGCTTTTCCTCGTCCGAATCATACGTCAGATGTCCGTGATTTCCGCCACCGAACACGGCGTATTTATCTTTTTTATCAAGATACGACATATCATAAAATCTTTCGTCACCTGCGTATCTCCACAGCTCAACCGTATCAGGCTTTGTAGAATAAAGTCCCGATCTTGAATATACGGTTCCGTAAAACGTATCGCTTACTGTATTGATCGAAAAATCGCGCGGCGCATACGGAGTATAACCCAGAGCCTCTCCGAGCTTTACGTATGCAAGATACGCGCCGTAAGATGTCCAATGGTGGTCGGTCTTGAACCACACGTTTTCTTTTCCGTCGAGTACACTCTCGAGATAAACTGCGTTTTTTATATTTTTCGTCACGTTGGTAAGATGGGCGTTCGACCAAAGCCTTGGCATTGAGTTTTCCTGAACCTCTGTCGGAAACGGCGCTATTGCGGTTACGGACTCAAGTCCCATATTTTCAAAATCCTCGGTGAATTTGTTTATCGCATTCGTCGTTTCGAAGAGGTTATTCAAATGCTTTTCCGATATATCGGGACGGATCGCGAGAACTCCGTTTTTACCCTTGATGACCCCATTTGCTTCGCCTTGAAGCAAAAGCTCTGAATTAGAATGAAGCTCAACGAAAAAATCTCGTAGAGGGAAGTGATCGGAGAAAAAATCCGATATCTCTTGTGCCAGCTGCCCGTTTGCTACCGAATCCCCACTGATTTCCGGAGCAACTGTCAAAATGCGGTTTTCGTTCTCGGAAAACTCCTTTTTAGGGAGAGTCCATATAAGTATTCCAATACATATCGATGTAATAAAAACCGTTGATAATGTAAATACCGCAGTTGTTTTTCTCGTTTTACCGTTACCAAACTTTTTTTGTAATTCGTAAAAATTCGAGGCTTCAATATCCGCTAAATCTCTCTTTTTCATATATACTCCCAAAACAAAATAACTGCCACCATTATGGTGGCAGTTATTTGCTTCAATTATTCTTATTTAGAAAGATTTACTGTAACGATAAAGCCGTCCGTGTTATTTCCTGAAATTTCATAATCATAATTTTGTGGAACTTTAACTTCAGTATCATCACCTGTAGATTTTACATAATAAACAGAA
Source organism: Eubacteriales bacterium (assembly GCA_045652645.1). Classification (GTDB taxonomy): domain Bacteria; phylum Bacillota; class Clostridia; order Oscillospirales; family CAG-272; genus RGIG3994. The sequence goes on from JAZRUP010000200.1 coordinate 2,538, forward strand.
TAATTTTTTCCGTCAGCACCTTCTATCGAGAGCGTATCCTCGGGAGAGTGATCTTTAAGCTTATTGGTATATGCAGAGAGAGAAATGTTGTTTTTTACAATGTATGTTGCATGCGCTACACCCACATATCTCAATTGTGTAGAACCGTCGCTATGAGTAACAGTTATTATAAAACCGTATTTGGCACAGTTCTTTTGGAGCCAATTTATTGCGTCACTGTTAAGCGCTGTGCTCGATATAGTATTGTCTTCTGCCATCTCACCGAATTGTTTGATGTCGACTACAGTTCCTAATACATGTTCACATTCTTCACCTGTTGCGTTTTGATCATAAGCATATCCTATAACGAAACGAACTTCTGTAGATCTGTATAGACCTTGAGCCATAGCTTTTAAGGCTTTGACCGTATCCGAAGTCAATTTGTCTTTTGGATATGAGCCTGTTCCGATATAATAAGGGTCGCCATTGGAATCGGGGGCTGTTGATGAAAGCTGCTCAGGATTACTCTTCATATCGCTGGCGTCTTCGACTAACAGAAGGGTGCCGTTATTAATATCCGAGGAGGGTATAGATACTGTTTTATATGATAAATTGTTTCCTGATCCATCTGTTTTATCAGAATCGCCATTCAGCTTATAAACTATTTTTGTTATTATAACAGCGCAGAACAAAAGAACAATAGCGATTACTATAGTAAAAATAGCTATAGCGATCTTTTTCTTTGGATCTGACTTTCCGTTTTTTGGTGATTTTGATCCCTCAGGTTGAACTGACTCAAAATTACGAGTTCCTTCGTAATCGTTCATATTTACCTCCTCAAATATTATTAATTGATATAAGCTTTAATTATTTTTCTTCTTTGGACTTTCTGTCAAAACGCTTTTTATTGGGACGCTCGTTTCTCTCAACGGGCTTGTCTGCGTATTCGGGCATAGCGTCGCGAATAGAGAAGTCCATACGACCCTTGGAGTCGAGACCTATATACTTGATGTTGACGGTGTCGCCGATAGCGAGAACGTCCTCAACTTTGTCGATCCTGTGGTCGGTAACGCGAGAAATGTGAACCATACCCTCACGTCCGGGAGCGTATTCAACGAAGCAACCGAATTCCTTGATGTTTGTAACCTTACCTGTGTAGATAGCGCCCTCAACAGGCTCGAATACGATAGCGTCTATTCTTGCCTTGGCGGCGTATGCATCGTCACGGTTAACGGCTGCGATAAAGATGGAGCCGTCGTCCTGAATGTCGATCTTGGCGTTCGTATCAGCGCAGATCTTCTGAATGACCTCGCCGCCCTTACCGATGACCTCACGGATCTTTTCGGGCTTGATTGTCATAGAGATCATCTTGGGAGCCCACTCGGAAACCTCCTCACGAGGCTCGGCAATAGCCTTGAGCATAACCTCATCGATGATATAATCACGTGCTACGTGAGTCTTTGCGAATGCTTCCTTGATGATTTCGGGTGTAAGACCGTCTACCTTAAGGTCCATCTGAATAGCTGTGATACCCTTGTGAGTACCCGCTACCTTGAAGTCCATATCACCGTAGAAGTCCTCAACGCCTTGAATATCGACCATTGTCATAAAACTTCCGTCGTCCTTGGTGATAAGTCCGCAGGAGATACCGGCAACAGGAGCCTTGATCGGAACACCTGCGTCCATAAGAGCGAGGGTCGAACCGCAGATAGATGCCTGCGATGTAGATCCGTTAGAAGAGATTACTTCGGATACAAGACGGATAGCGTAGGGGAAATCCTGCTCTGAGGGAAGAACGGGAACAAGAGCTCTCTCAGCAAGAGCGCCGTGACCGATCTCACGTCTTCCTGGGCTTCTGCTTGCCTTTGCTTCACCGACGGAGTATCCGGGCATATTGTAATGGTGCATATATCTCTTTGTGAGCTCGGTGTCGATACCGTCAAGCTCCTGTGAATCCTTGAGCGTTCCAAGAGTTGCTACGGTGAGAACCTGAGTCTGTCCTCTTGTGAACATACCCGATCCGTGTACGCGGGGGAGGAGAGAAACTTCTGCGTTGAGAGCTCTCATATCGTTGATGCCACGACCGTCAACACGCTTGTGATCCTCGATAAGCCAACGGCGAACGACCTTCTTTTGGAGCTTGTAGATAAGCTCGGGCATGATAACTGCGATGTCCGGATACTCTTCGCCGAACTTTTCAACGATAGCATCGGTGATAGGGAGCATACGCGCGTCACGAACAGTCTTATCGTCTGTGTCGAGAGCGAACATAAGATCCTTCTCACAGAAAGCGAACACCTTATCGAACATATCGTGATCAAGCTCACCGGAGGGATACTCGAACTTGGGCTTACCTATCTCGTCAACGATCGCGTCTATGAACTCGATAAGATCCTTGATCTCCTCGTGAGCCTTCATGATTGCGTTGAACATTGTGTCATCATCGACTTCATTTGCGCCCGCCTCGATCATAACGACCTTCTCTTTGGAAGCCGCAACTGTAAGCTCAAGGTCGCTCTTGGCTCTCTGTTCCTCTGTGGGGTTGATAACGATCTCTCCGTCAACAAGGCCCATGAAAGCGCCGCCGATCGGTCCGTTCCACGGAATATCGGATATGGAGAGAGCGATGGATGCGCCGATCATTGCTGTGATCTCGGGAGAGCAGTCCTGATCAACAGACATAACTGTAAGGGAAAGAGCTACGTCATTTCTGAGATCCTTAGGGAAAAGGGGGCGTACGGGACGGTCGATAACACGGGACGTGAGTATCGCCTTTTCCGACGGCTTACCCTCGCGGCGGAAGTAACCGCCGGGGATCCTTCCTACAGAGTACATTCTCTCTTCAAAATCAACGGATAGGGGAAGGAAGTCGATTCCTTCACGGGGCTTTGCGGATGCTGTTGCGCAGCAGAGAATTGCTGTGTCACCGTAACGGACCAGACAAGAACCGTTAGCGAGCTGAGCCATTTTTCCCGTTTCAACAACAAGGGGTCTGCCGGCATAAGTGTACTTAAACGTCTTAAAGTTTTCGAACATTTTTTGTTCCTCCGTAAAAAATATTTATTATCACCTACGGAGTTTAGCACTTAATCATAAGTCCGACACCGTCGGGCGCATGATTAACTGCTAATCCGCGTAGGTCATTGTAAAAATAGAGTTTTGGAGTGAGCGTCGGGAAAACCCACACTCACTCCTAAAGCAATTACTTTCTGATTCCGAGCTTTTCGATGATTGCGCGGTAACGCTCAATATCGACCTTCTGGAGGTAAGCGAGAAGGTTTCTTCTGTGACCTACCATCTTGAGAAGTCCGCGACGGCTGTGATGGTCCTTATGATTGGACTTGAGATGCTCTGTGAGGTTGTTGATGCGGTATGTGAGAAGCGCGATCTGAACCTCAGGTGAGCCTGTGTCGCCCTCGTGTGTAGCGTACTGCTCGATAATTGCCTGCTTTTCGTCCTTAAGCATGATTTTTTCACCTTTCTTAAAATTATTTGGCATAGGCTCAGGCGGCGGCGGGTGAAAAACCGAATACGGCTCATATCCGCAGTCCGTGCCGATGTCATACAAAGCATATTATATCACAAACAAATTTATATGTAAATACTTTTTTGAAAGAAATTGTAAATTTTTATTTATTTCATACGTTAGGATTCTTTTCGCTGAAATGCCTGTTGAGAAGATCCTGCTGCATAGGTATGCTCTTGACTCCCAGCGTTGATTGGAGCATTTCCGTTCTGTAAGCGATCTCCGCTATATATTCAAGTGCTTCCAAAAGTTCCGCGGCCTCTTTTGGAGATTTTCCCCAAGCAAAAGGAGCATGGGAATTAACGAGCGCAGCACGAACGCTTTCGTAATTTACATCTTTGAACATTTCGGTTATTGCTATTCCAATATTCTTTTCGCAGTTTTCAGCTATCTCATTAGGCGACATCTTTCTTGTGCACGGGATCGTAGACGCAAAATATTCCGCGTGAGTTATTCCGTAAGGTCTTATGCCACGTCCGGCCTGAGCGAAAGTCGAGGCGTAAACCGAATGTGCGTGGGCTATCCCACCTATTTTCGGAAACGCTTTATAGAGCTCTATATGTGTTGCTGTATCGGATGAAGGCGAGCAATATCCCTCTACGATATTTCCTTCGAGGTCTATGACAGGGAGATCCAGAGGAGAAAGATTTTTATAATTGATACCTGACGGTTTTATGACGATAAGACCTTTTTCACGATCGATCCCGCTGACATTTCCAAAGGTAAATCTTACAAGGTTGTTTTTCACGAGAGCCATATTTGCGTCATATACTTGTTTTTTGAGATTCTCCAACATAATTTTAAATTCTCCTTTTATCAGTTGTAACTAAAGTGTTCTTTAAATCATATCTTGGCGCTTTTTCAACGTGCGTAATAAAAAGCTGCCGACGTAAGTTTTTGGACTCTTTTATTATATCATTTAGGTGTTATCTTGTCAAGAAAAAAAGATGGCGAAAAATCCCACAGGGTGTCACATTTTGGCGTTGACCTCATAATATAGTAGTGAGAACGGAAGCGCGAAAGCGGCTTCGCTCACGGCGTATAGCCGATACTTTGAAGGGAGGACACACCATGAATTGCCTTTGCAATCTTTTCAACGATGACAACATTCTTTGGATAATCATCATCGTTCTTCTTATTTGGGGCTGTAACTGCAACAACGGCTGTGGCTGCGGCTGCCACTAAAACTTAAAAAAGGGGCTGACTCTCTTTTGAGTCAGCCCTGATTTTTTATCCTCTGTAAGGAGTAAGTATTCCGTTTTCCATAACGAGTATTCGGTCGGCTCGTTTAGCTATCTTTATATCGTGTGTGACCATAATAAGCGTCTGATTCAACATTTCTTTTGTTTTAAGAAGAAGCTCAAGTACTTCATCGGCGTTCGCTCTGTCAAGATTTCCCGTAGGTTCATCAGCAAAAACTATCTGCGGCATATTTATAAGAGCCCGAGCAATGGCGACTCTTTGCTGCTGACCTCCCGAAAGCTCGCAAGGGTAGTTTGAAAGCTTTTCAGAAA
>JAZRUP010000201.1:0-2131 GCA_045652645.1 Eubacteriales bacterium
GAAGACTAATTAGCAAACTAATTAAAAATATGTATTGACAAATGGAAGGGCATATGGTATAATATTCCTGCTTACATAGGTAAAAGGGAGTAGCTAAATGCTCGTGCATTTCCCGTGATCGTCATCACAGCCTAAGGGTTCGGTTACGGGGTCATAAAGATAGCAAGACTTTTGCGGCTTTCACGTTGCAAAAGTCTTGCTTTTTGTATATAGTTTATATCTTTTTTACATATTATTAAGTAGGCATATTATAAAAAGGAGATAGAAATGAAGCATTACCTTAATGACGCATCGGAAGTTATCAAGGAAGTCGGCACAACCCCCGATGGCTTGACAACCGGCGAGGCGGAAAAAAGACTTGCCGAGAACGGCAAGAACAAGCTTATTGAGGGTAAGAAGGAATCCCTCATTAAACGTTTTTTTAAGCAGTTGGCAGAACCTATGACCATTATACTTCTCGTAGCTGCGGCAGTTTCGGCAGGTGTAGAGATATATAATGGATTACAGCACGGGTTCGAGTTTCCTTCGGACGTTGTAATTATTCTTGCGGTTGTGCTTATCAACGCTATCCTCGGTGTTTTCCAGGAGAGTAAGGCGGAAAAAGCTATTGAGGCTTTGCAAGAAATGTCAAAAGCGCAAACCAAGGTCTTGCGCGACGGAAAACAAATAAGTGTTTCAAGTGAAGATCTCGTCATTGGAGATATAATCGTTCTTGAAGCGGGCGACGCAGTTCCCGCGGACGCAAGGATCATTGAGTGCGCCTCAATGAAGATCGAGGAAGCCGCGCTTACGGGTGAGTCCGTTCCCGTTGACAAAAAGGTTGAAACACTTACGGCGGGCGCAAACGGAGACGTTGCTCTCGGAGACCGTAAGAATATGGTATTTATGGGTTCGACCGTTGTTTACGGCCGAGGAAAAGCCGTTGTTGTAGCTACGGGTATGGATACCGAGATGGGTAAGATCGCAAACGCTCTTGCCATGGCAGAGGAAGGCAAAACGCCTCTTCAAATAAAGCTTGCGGGTCTTTCAAAGATACTGACTTGGCTCGTTATAGGTATTTGCGTAGTTATTTTCGGGGTTCAGCTTATCCGTGACGGTATTGGATTTGAACCGATACTCAATTCGTTTATGATAGCGATCTCATTGGCTGTTGCGGCGATCCCCGAGGGTCTTGCGACGGTCGTTACGATCGTTCTTTCGATCGGCGTTACCAATATGTCAAAGCGTAACGCTATCATAAGAAAGCTTACAGCCGTTGAAACTCTCGGATGTACGCAGATAATCTGCTCCGATAAGACGGGTACGCTTACACAGAACAAGATGACCGTTGTTGACCACTACGGTGACGACGAGGCTCTTCTTGCCAATGCTATGTCTCTCTGCTCCGATGCTGAATTTGACGCAGAGGTCGGTACGTCTGTCGGAGAACCCACCGAGTGCGCTCTTGTTAATTATGCGGAAAAGCTCGGACTTTCCAAAAATGTACAGAAAAATGAGCTTGTCAGAATCGGAGAGGTTCCTTTCGATTCGGGCAGAAAGATGATGACCACCGTTCACAAGGCAGAGGACGGAACTCTTGTTCAATTCACGAAGGGCGCGCCGGATGAGCTTCTCAAGAGATGCAATAAGGCTCTCGTTGCCGGAAATATTGTTGATATGACGGATAGCCTGAGAGATGATATCCTTAAAGCTAATAAAGCGATGGCAGACAAGGCGCTCCGTGTTTTGGCGGCAGCGAAGAAGGATCTTACTGCCGAGCCTGCGGTATATGAATCCGAAGCCGTTGAAAACGAGCTTTGCTTTATCGGCCTTGTCGGCATGATCGACCCTGTCCGTCCCGAGGTAAAGGCGGCTATTGACGAGTGTCGCAGTGCGGGTATACGTCCCATAATGATCACGGGTGACCATAAGGACACAGCTGTTGCTATTGCCGCAGAGCTTGGAATTATTTCCGACGCAAGTCAGGCGATAACCGGTGCGGAGCTTAATGATATCTCCGATGAGGAGTTTGAGAGCGCGGTTGAAAATTACAGCGTTTACGCGCGTGTTCAGCCTGAGCATAAAACGAGGATCGTCAACGCTTGGCGAAAGAAGGGAAAGGTCACCGCTATGACGGGCGACGGCGTTAACG
>JAZRUP010000202.1:0-3470 GCA_045652645.1 Eubacteriales bacterium
CCGCCGTTCTTCCCTTCAAGGATCACGTGCTTTCCACAAAGAACTCTCGGGTCTATTCCTCCAAGCGGAGCAAATTTTATATAACCATCGTCGGTTATATCGTTAACGATAAATCCGACCTCGTCCATATGAGCCGAGACCATAAGCTTTTTTGCGTTCTCCTTGCCCGACGGCACGTGAACTATAACGTTTCCGAGTCTGTCAAGCTTATGAGAATAGCCCAAAGCGTTAAGCTTTTCTATTATAAGCTCTACCGTGGGCATCTCGCATCCCGTAGGACCGAAAGCAAGCGACAGCTCCTTTAAGAGCTCGAATCTTTCATTTTTTCTCATCATCAAGCCCTCCTCATAGCATCCGCTATTTCTTTTGAACATAGAAAATGCTTTATAAGCTCTGCCGCGGATTCGGCATCCGCCATGTCAAGCACCTCTGTCGATGTGTGCATACTCTTGAGAGGAAGACCTACGTCAACGCAAGGGATCCCCTCTCCCGTAAGATTTATCGCCGGAGTATTCGTTCCCGTTCCTCGTCCGCTTACGGAGATCTGCCATTTTATTTCATTTTTATCCGCAAGTTCTGCGGTCATCTTTGTAAGTGCTCTGTCTGTAACGGGACAGAAAGTAAGCGAAACTCCTCCTCCCATAATAACTGTTTCCGTTTTTGGCGTATCGGGTGTCCTTCCAAGATTTACGTCAATAATAAGCGCGTAATCGGGATCGATCGAGAAACTGCCGGGCGCGGCTCCTCCACAGACAGCTCCGGTTTCCTCACGAGATGAAAGCATAAGATATACATCCCCCGCAAGCTCTTCCTTTGCGGCTCGGCGTATGCCCTCCACGGCACAAGCAGCACAAGCTTTATCGTCAAATCCCTTACCTGAAATTTTTCCGTTAGCAAGCTCCGAATACTTTGGAGCAAAACCGACGGGAGTTCCTATTCTGACAAGCTCGGATAGCTTTTCCTTTGAATATCCCGTATCGATAAGAAGCTCTCCGATCTCCTTGAGCTTTTTTGAATCCTGCGGTTTTTGAAGATGAGGAGGTGTTGAACCGACCACACCGAATATTTTTTCTTTCCCATATATAATAACGTCGCTCGCCTGAAGTATTCTCGTATCGACGCCGCCGATATTGGCAACCGTCAAAAATCCGTTTTCCTTTATGTCGGTAACGACCATTCCGATCTCATCCATATGGGCATCAACAAGTATTCTTGGCGCGTTTTCTCGACCGCATTTTTTGACGAAGAATCGATTTCCGACAGCATCGGTAAAGCTTTCGTCAAATATATCAAAAATAAGCGAATCAAGCTTGTCCGCGTCATACGATTCATATCCCGTCACCGACATAAGCGAGGCAAACGAGATTATAAAATCTTTTAATTCCATTTTTCCTCCGAAATTATTTTATGTATTTGTCAATATCCGCGATAAGTCCGTTTGCGTAATACGCAAAGCCGAGATCGTTCGGGTGCAAATATTTGTCACTGTAAAATTCCGGTGAGTGAGGTACATAGAACCACGCGTCAAGCGGAACGAATCCGTTTTCCTTCGCTGCTTTTCTGATATATTCGGATGCCTCGCCGAAGCTTCCTCCGTAATTTTTCGGGATGCGGTTGTCATCAGCTCTCCAAATAGGAAGAAGCGCGAATTTCTTGGCTTCGGGGTAAAGTTCCGATGCATCCGCATAGAATTTTACGCTATTGGCATCGAACGTTTCGCGAAAACCACCAGACCAGTCATTTGTTCCATATGCGACTGTTATCATATCGGGCTTTCCTTCAATATCGTCCGTAATCAGTCCCGGTACGAACTTCTCTCCTCCGATAGCCATATTGATGACTTCGGCGTTATAATGACGGGCAAGACGGTTGATATAAGACATAGAGGGAAATAAAGCGTCATAACCGTGAGTTATGGAATCCCCCCACGCGAATACAGTCATATCACTCTTAACGGGCTGAATAGCACAACCGTCCGCGATCTCAATGTCAGACAAAGCAGCAATCGAAAGGTTAGGAAGCCAAAGTGTTACTCTTCTCATACCGTCGGGATTTCCACTGACGTATCCCGCGTTTATTATTCTTTCAGGAAGAGCGTATTTCTCTATGTTAAGAGAAATATCCCCCTTGTTTATCCACATATTATCCTCGCCAAGATGCTTTACAAGTATTCCGTCAACGTACATATCGAAATAATAGAACTTTCTGACCGATCCTAAGCTTACGTCATAATGGAACTTAAAAAACGGCGAATCCGTATAAAAATCAAGATGAACACTTGCTGTCGAGAAGGACTTCTTGTAAAAGCCCTCATTGTTTTCTTTATAATATTCCATCTGTTTCTCGGAAAAGCGGAAAAAACGAAAATTTCCGTCCTCAAGGCGAATGTTCTGTGTGCCTTTTGTGATTGATTTGATCTGTTCAAGTGTAAGTTTCATAAAATTATACCTCCAAATTTTTAATTATTTCCTTAAATTTTCTTCCGCGCTCGGCGAAATTCTTAAACGCGTCAAACGACGCGCAAGCGGGCGAAAGGATAACTATATCCCCGGGATGAGCCGAATTTGCCGCCGCTTTTACTGCTGTTTCAAAATCCGATTCCTCTATAATATCGAAAAGTCCGTCCATATAAGCGGGACAACGAATTATAGCGTCTTTTATTTTTTCCGCCGTTGCGCCCGTCAAAACTACCGTCTTTGCTTTTTCGCAAAGCGCGTCGGCAAGCGGCTCAAACGGAATATTTTTATCATATCCGCCGCATATTATGATCACCTTTTGTGAGAATGACGCAAGTGCCGCCGCGGTTCTCGTCGGGCTTGAATCTATCGAGCTGTTATAATACCTCGCGCCTCTGAAAACGCGAACAAGCTCGCATCTGTGTTCAACTCCGTTAAAGGTTTCCGCGATCTCTCGTATAACTTCTTTTGAAACAAGTCCCCATGTCGCGGAGATCGCCGCCATATAGTTTTCGATGTTATGTCTTCCGGGTAGCTTTATCGACGAAATTGAGATTATTTTTTCTTCTCTATCGCCGTCAAAAAATACGATCTCACCTTCTCTTTCATAGATTGCCGTGCCCGACTTTGTAAGACCCGCTCTCTTTGAAGAGAAATAAGTGACCGGCAAGGCCGTACCTTCTCCAATAGACGCCGTGCCTTCATTTTCAGCGTTAAGTGTTATATGCTCACACGGAAAATGATTGCATATGTTGGCTTTTGCAGTCGCATACTCAGCCATTCCCGTATGCCAATCGAGATGATTCGGAGTTATATTCGTTATGACCGCTCGGTTGACTGAACGCTTCATTGTCATAAGCTGAAAGCTTGAAAGCTCAACAACGGCGATATCACCTGCTCTCATCTCATCAACTCGGGGCAAAAGAGGTTCTCCGATATTACCTCCCACGTAAACGCGTCTGCCCGTTCTGTCGGACATAAACTGAAGCCTGAGCAGCTCTCCGATAAGTGTCG
>JAZRUP010000203.1:0-27929 GCA_045652645.1 Eubacteriales bacterium
AGCCGACGCTATTAAGGAAGAGGCTCTCCGTTGCGGACAGTACTATGTAAACGTACGTTGGCCCGGCGGTATGCTCACAAACTTCAAGACCATTAAGAAGTCTATCGCTCGTCTCAGTAGCCTTGAGAAGATGCAGGAGGACGGCACTTTTGAGATGCTCACAAAGAAGGAAGCAGCCGCAAAGCAGAAGGAGATCTTCGACTTCGAGAAGAGCCTTGGCGGTATCAAGACCATGGAGCAGCTTCCCGACGCTATTTTCATCGTTGACCCCCGCAAGGAGCACATCGCTGTTCTTGAGGCAAAGAAGCTTGGTATTCCCGTAATCGCTATCGTTGATACAAACTGCGATCCCGATGACGCTGACTACGTAATTCCCGGTAACGATGACGCTATCCGCGCTATCAAGCTCATCTCTTCCGTAATTGCTGATGCGGTTATCGAGGGTAAGCAGGGCGAGCAGCTCACAGAGGCAGTTGAAGTTAAGGAAGAGGCTGAAGCAGCCGAGGATTCCGAGAACGCTTAATTTAACGGAGGAACAGTAAAATGGCAACTATTACAGCAAAAGATGTAGCCGAGCTCCGCGCAAAGACCGGTGCCGGTATGATGGATTGCAAGAAGGCTCTTGTTGAGGCTGAAGGCAATATGGACGAGGCAGTAAAGATCCTTCGTGAGAAGGGACTTGCAGCAGCAGCAAAGAAGCAGTCGAGAATCGCTGCTGACGGTCTTGTCGCAGTTCTTAAAAAAGACAATACAACAGCTATCGTTGAGGTTAACTCCGAGACAGACTTTGTTGCAAAGAACGAGACATTCGTAGAGTTCGTTGGCAAACTTCTTGAGATCATTATAGACAAGAAGCCCGCAACAGTTGAAGAGCTCGGAACACTCGCTTTTGATGAGACAATGGATGTTAACGCAAAGGTAGTTGAGCTTGTTTCCATCATTAAGGAGAAGATCACTCTCCGTCGTTTTGAGGTCGTTGAGGGTATCACCAGCACTTATATCCATGGCAACGGAAGCATCGGTGTTGTTGTAAACTTCGAGGCTGATGACACAGCAAAGAACAACGCTGGTTTTGCAGAGTTCGCAAAGAACATCGCTCTTCAGGTAGCGGCATACCCCGTTAACTACCTTGACAGAAACGCAGTTCCCGCAAGTGTTCTTGACGAGGAAAAGGCAATCATCAAGACCCAGATCGCAAACGATCCTAAGAACGCAAACAAGCCCGAGCAGATCATCGACAAGATGGTTGTTGGTAAGCTTGGTAAGTTCTATGAGAACAACTGCCTTGTTGATATGGAGTACTTCAAGGAAGACAAGATGACAGTTGCTCAGTACGTTGCCGCAACTGAGAAGGCATTCGGCGGCAAGCTCGCTATCAAGGGATTCATTCGCTACGAAAAGGGCGAGGGCATCCAGAAGAGAGAAGAGGACTTTGCTGAGGAGATCGCAAAGCTCACAGGTCAGGCTTAATTGTTGATTTAACAATAAAGAGGCTGAGTCAAAAGCTTTAAACAAGCTAATGGCTCAGCCTTTTGTTATACATTATTGCTTCAATTTAAGCTTTTAAGTCAAAACCATCGGCTGTGCCGATGGTTTTGACTTTATCTCCGAAAGAAATTATATTATCGATAAACACATTCTTTTGCTGCTTCCGCAAAAGCTTTGACATTTTCGATGTTACCAAAGAAGAAATGATCAGATGGCGCGCAAATATAGCCGCCCACAGACTTTGCCTCAAACAGCTTATGTACCATTTCCTTAACCTTTTGAGGATTTCCGTTTTCAAATCCGTTGTTTTGATCAAATCCACCTATAAATGCAAGCTTATTTCCAACACGCAAGTTTGCCTCTTCCATATTGCAGTCTCCCCCCATTTCAGGCGGAGTCATAGTTTCTAATGCGTCGGCACCGTTTTCCACTACGGTCTCCAAAAGAGGCATCAAGCCGCCGCAAAGATGGTAAACGACACGTGTTCCATGTGCGTGAAATGCATCTATTTGTTTTTTATCGTAGGGCAAGCAAAAATCCCTGTGCATTGCCGGGCTGATTACCGTACTGGAACCGGCGCCTCCGCCGCATTCAACAAGATCAAGCTCCTGCTTGCCACCAAGAGCTATTACGTCAAGCTTTCGCTCCAACAGCACATTTAAAACGTGATGCATATAATCCGGATCGTCATAAGCAAGATAGATCGATTTTTCTGTTCCAAACATATGCAAAAACGACTGCCAAGGGCTTCCTTGTCCAAAATCGTAAAATCCGCCTCGAACAATACCCGTATTGCCGATCTTTTTCTTGGCTTCGATTACGGGAGCCCAATTCACTTCGCTTGGCCGCGGATAATATTTTTCCCATATTTCGAAATCCCGTTCGTTTTCAATCAGATGCTTGGTTGACCATGTAGTGTACTGATTTTGTGCTCTTTGCTCTGTAAGAACACCCATGGGAGTGATATATTCCGTTTGCCATACGTGATATCCCTTTTCATCGTATCCAAGGTCGGTAACCTTTTTTTCCCAATTGGAAAGGTCGCTGCTTTTGTAGCGGATCTGTGGGTTTACGTATATAACCGGATCCATACCAAAATATGCATAAGCTTCATATTGGTCTGCTCCATTCAGATAGGTTTGCAGATAGTATTTCCTCCAGCTGTGTACCTGGCAGGGCATTCTGTCCGGTTGTTGGTTGGAAAGAGCGAGCAAAAATCGCTCACGACCGGTAAGTTCTTCCATTTTAATAATATCCTCCTGTTTGATTTTGATCTTACGCATTTATTTTAGTATAAAAAAGACCGAAATACTACATCTGCAAGCGCAAAAATCAACTCTATTTTGACATTTTTAAAATTGAATATTGCAATTTCGTTTTGATTAATGTATAATAGAAAAAAGAAAAGCGAAAGGAGATTACCAATGGAAAAAAAGCTTTTTTTGGAAAATTTTCTGTTGCGCAAGAGTGATGTGTTTTATATGCAAGATACAACTTTTTGGTCTGATGATCTGTCAAGCAGAAAAACATCGCATACTCACGATTTTTATGAGTTCTTTTTCGTAATAGACGGACAGGTAACAGAAAGTATTAACGGCACGGAGCAAGCGGTATCGGAAAAGGAGATTCGCATTCTTTTTCCTAAAGACTGTCACTGTGTTTTCGCTTCAACTGATTACAAAACAAGTAAAATACGAAATATAGCAATTCGATCCGATTATTTTGAAGACCGTTTAGCACGGATCTCCTGTAATGCAAATGAGATAGACAAACGTTTTTCGTTGGGCTATTTCGCATATAATGCGTTGATTGAAGAAACAAACGCGGCACAAAAGTATATTCATGACCCCCAAAAATATTATTTTATTATGGCGAATGTTTTAGATAGTGTTTTGATACATGCGTGTATTTCCAATAAAAATGAAACAAAAATTCCATTTTGGTTAAAACAGCTATGCACCGATATGCAAGCAACAGAAAATTATGTGCAAGGTCTTCCTCGTATGTTGGAGCTGGCGTGTAAATCGCAAGGATATCTGAACCGATGCATGAAGAAATATCTCGGAGTGACCTCCACCGAATACATTAATACTCTTCGCCTCAACGGCGCAGCAGAACTGTTGAGGTCTACCGATAAAAAAGTTGTAGATATTGCGTATGAGTGCGGTTTTGAAAGTGTTCCATATTTCAACAAAATTTTCAAGAAACAATTTGAGATCACACCTCACCTCTACAGAAGATATCGCATTTGTTAGGAGGGCAAAAATAAATCTTTGAAAAGCTTGACGCTTGCCAATGAAACAAATCCATTGCGGAATTTGCGAAAGTAAAATGCGCTGCGGCGCGTGGATAGGGGTTCCTCGAAGCGAGTTTGCGAGCTTTTGGAAACCCTGAGGTGAGGGGATTTGTTTTGCGACATAGGAGCAATATTTCACAATGTGCCTTAGCACATTATTTCGCTTTTTGGCGTAAGGCAAAAGATTTCACTATATCAACGATGATTGTCGGGGCTTTTTTGTTGGCTCTTTTTGTTTAACTTAAACACGTTTTGGTCGAATTTGCAAGTGCTAAGAATCAAAACCACCGGTTCAACCGGTGGTTTGCACAGCCCCTATAAGGGGCAAATACAGGCTTAACCCCTAAAAGGGGCACAGAAAGTTTGACATCGCATTACGATCACAGGCAGCCGCTCACGTGCGGCTGTCTTTTTTATGCCTACTTATTTTTGCTACCCGTAAACGGGTCGGTATATTCTTTTATGCTGATTTGATCGCTGGCGTAATCTTCCTCCAACTGATTTTTGATATACTCTGCAATCATTTTCTTGTTTTTGCCGACCGTATCTACATAATATCCTCGACACAAAAAATTTCTTGATCCATACTTGTATTTCAAATTTGCGTGGCGATCGAAGATCATTAAGCTACTTTTCCCCTTGAGATATCCCATAAATTGTGCTATACTTAAATGTGGCGGGATAGTGACCGAGGATTTCAGTACACAAATAAGGTGTTTCACCAAAAACTTGTTGATGCGGGCATGATCCAAAGCATGTCGCGTGTCGGCAGATGCCTTGACAATGCTCCGATGTAAGGCTGGTGGGGCATCTTGAAGTCTGAGATGTACTATCTTAAAAAGTTCACGAGCCGAGAAATGCTTCTCTGGGCAATTGAAAACTACATACACTTTTACAATACTCGCCGCTACCAGAAGCGTCTTAATTGCATGACGCCTTGCGAGTATTATTTCGCCACCGCCGCGTGACGAAAATCTCCCCCTGCTGCGCAGCAGGGGGAGATGAAAGAATCTATTCAATTTGTAAATTCTTTTGTTTTTTAGTCTGTCTACTTGACAGGGGGCACATTAGTGCGGCTGAAGCTATATTTTTTATATTAATTTATATTAAAACAAGTCTATAAATGTATTCAAGCGTTTCCCAAAAGGAAAAACTTTGTTTTGCTTTAGTGTTTCCTCACTAGGATAGATGTATTATCCGCGATATTCGGCAATCGTTTGTACCAGAGCTTCGATATTTGCGTAAGGGAATCCGTTGTCTACCTCAATGTAGAACCACGAACCGCCATCCATCATACGGAAAGTCTCAAACTCGCGTTTAACAAGCTCACGTACGTCATTCGGGGTTCCGTATGTCATCGTGTTCGCGCGGTCGGTGTGGATCTCGACCGCAAGTTCAAGCTCTCGGCATCTCTTTGCCAGCTCTTTCATATTGTAGGCGGGCAGCTGCGGCCAGATTGATGTAACTCCGATTTCACGCAGATCGGGAAGAATCTCTGAAATTTGTCCGCAACTGTGAAAATGTATGTTAAGACCGGCATCAATCGCGGGCTGGAATATCGTTTTAAGTCTCGGCTTAATGAAACGTCTCCAACATTCGGGGCTCATAAGGAGAGAGCGCTCCGAACCGTAGTCGTCACCTAAGTGAACTGCGTCGCATCCTGCCTTGACCCCGCGCATCATATATACTTTGAAATATTCGGTCAGCTCGTCGGCAAGGTGATTTATCCCCGGCTCGTCCATAATAATATCACAAAGCACGTTTTCGTCGCCGTAGAGCGCGATCATTCGCTCATAAAGTCCAGTAAGCGAAGGGTTCATCGCATAAAATCCGGCATCCTTTTTCGCTTTGACCTCAGCGGCAAAAGCATCAAAATCTGCGCCATTGAGCGCAGGGGGCGCGGGGGCAACATAAGACTCGGCGTCTTCGGGCGTTTTTATCGGATGATCGTATGGGATACCCGCAATTCCAAATATGCGAAATTCCCAGGTAGTACCCCAAAAGTCCTTGCGAAATGCATGGAAATTTCCGTTTTCGTCAAAATCTTCGGGGAGGGGAGCTTCGGGTTTAAAACGACGAAAAGGCTGAAAATCGCCCGGCAAAGTCGCAAAAAGGTCATTGAGTTTGTCACCGTGCTCGTAATAACCGACTTGGCTGAAGTAGTGACGTACCGGAACGCGGTCAACTGATTGATAATTCATTGCGCGCTTTACTCTTTCATAACTTGTCATTGTATTATCTCCTTGATTTGGTTGATTTTGATAATTATAAATACATCAAACATACCATCCTAAAAGTATTATACAAAGTTTTAACACTTTTGTCAACTAGGGTAATGTTTCTATTTTTTGCCTCGCAAAAAAACAAAACCACATAAAATTTACGCAGTACATCGCGCCTTTTTTGCTGTTCTTGAAGATATACTGAATATGTTTTCAACCCTTGATTTTTATACCGATGGCGTTGGAAGGATTAATGGATACAGATAGTGATATTAATTGCAAAAAACCATCTCAAAAATCTGATTTGAGACGGTTTTTTTGCGTGGCGTTTTGCCTTTATCCTGTATAGTCTTCTATAAGCGAATAAAGCTCTTTTTCGCTTTTTGTTTTTATGCCTTTTTGGAGCTGCTGTCTTTCAGATAGCGGTAATGTTACAACGGGTACATTTATAACATCCAAAAGCTCCCCTTGCTCCGAAAAAACACCTATGCTTCCGTTGTATTCTTTTAGGATGCAAACCTTTTGAGGATCAATTTGCGTTAATATCGAGTTGTTTTCCCCTCCGTTTTCAATTACGTTCTCAATTTTGTTCTTTGAGATTTCGGAATAAGGAACGGATATACGGAGAGATTCATTTAATTCAAATAACTCATAAGTAAATATTTTCAAAATTTTAAAAGTAAAAGCCACAAGGAAATCCTTACGTTCACTGCGTTCGAATCCCTATTTGAATTCTCACGAAAAAGCAAGAAAGCACCCTCAATCGAGGATGCTTTTCGCTTTATGCGAAGAAACGCGCAAACGGTGTGCAGGTGTATGTAAAAACACAAAAAAGGTGCGTAAATATACACCGCTTGGATTATTTTCTTTTGACTTCCGCTCGATCAAATTTTATCTTAAATGTGAAATCTTCGGGATATGAGTCAAAATCTTGCAAATCAATCTCCAAAATGTAATGCTCGTCTTGTTCGATTAATCGATCCGCCAACCACCAAATTGTTTTTCTGTTTTCAAGGGATACATCAGTCGTTAAAATCTTGTAGTTGTAAAAGTGAATTTCCTCCACGGAGGTATCATAAAGCGCACCTTTTGCATTGATCTTCAATACTAATAGATTGCGATTATATTTGCTTTTTTCTCCGACGAATTTGTTATAGTCAAACGGAAATTCAAACGATTCCACACCGACAATGCCTGCATCGTGAAGACCGTTTATCCAATACCATTCGGGTGGATTTTCAGGATAATGAGACATATATTCTCTACTTTTTGACATCACTGTTCTCCTTTGCGGTGTTGATAGAAGCGATCAGCATTCTACGAATCGTGCCACATTGATTATACAAATCTTTTGCAATCTCTCTACCCAACAATTCGGATTTCACGAATAATTCAAGCCAGTATTCAGTTTCGTAACATTCCTTCAGTGCAATTTGAAACTTTGCAATAAAGTCGGCTTTGCTATGAGCATAATTTGCTTCGTGAATATTGGCACCAATAGATGTAGAGGAGCGCTCTAATTGGTTTACAAGAGAATAATGTCCTTTGATACCGTCGCACATTTTTATAACTTTAACCGCAAAGTCTGTGGATAGGTCGCGGAGCTTTGAATCAGTCATAGTAACACCGCCTTTCTACTATTATTATATCATACTTTAGATAGCTTTTCAAGTGAAATATTCGGCTGGCGCCGAATGTGAAATAATTTACTTTGTAAATTGTGAAATATTGCTCCTTCGTCGCAATGTGAAATGAAATTCGCCCATCACATTTGCGTAGCAAATATTTCACAGCGAAGCTATTTCACATGGCAAAGCCATATTTCACTCGCCGAAGGCGAATTTCGTTGAAAAAAGCACACATTGTCTTGGTAGACAAATGTGTGCTTTTTTCTGGCGGAGAGAGAGGGATTCGAACCCTCGTGTGCTTTCGCACAAACTGATTTCGAGTCAGCCCCGTTATGACCACTTCGATATCTCTCCGTATATAATTGCTTGGTTTTAAGCAACATTGGTATTATATCATAATCTTTTAGTTTTTGCAATAGAAAAATTGAAAAAAGTTTTATTTTTTTGCAAAAACCTCTTGACATTATATCTTCTTTGCGATATAATAATAAAGCCGTTTTAAGAACGGGCCATTAGCTCAGTTGGTTAGAGCTACCGGCTCATAACCGGTCGGTCCGGGGTTCGAGTCCCTGATGGCCCACCAGAAAAAAGCACTTGCTTACGCAAGTGCTTTTTTCCATTTAACCTAAAAGCTTTGTATATCTTCTGATTTTGAGCTTATCCGTTGCTTTTTACGATATATTACAACATTTAAAATTTGCCGTTGATTTTTAAAATAAAGTATGATATAATACTATCATCAAAAAAATCAAAAAAGGAGAACTGTTATGCCTACCGAATCTTTCCGCAAAATAAAAACAAAACACGGTAATATATCTCTGCACGTAGCTAAAGGTCATTTTGCTACAAGCCATAGCCATATAAACTACTACGTAGATATTACCACACAAAAAACGCGGCTCTCTGAAGCCGAAGCGGTGGCAAAAGCGTTGGTATCATATTATAACACAAATACTATTGTAGATACGGTTCTTTGTCTTGACGGTACAGAGGTCATAGGAACTTGTCTTGCACGAGAGTTGACAAATTCAGGATTTCTTAATATGAATGCGCATCAGACTATCTATGTTGTAACACCTGAGCATACGGTTGGCAGTCAGATCATTTTCCGTGATAATGCCGTGCCTTCTATCAAAGGCAAGCACATACTGATCTTGTCAGCATCGGTTTCCACGGGATATTCGGTGCAGTCTGCAGTCGAAGCCGTACACTATTATGACGGACATGTTGCGGGAATCTGCGCGGTTATTTCTTCAAAAGAGACCTGTGCCGGACACACTGTTCGCTCTGTCTTTGATACCAAAGAGCTTGAAAATTATTTCAGCCTTCCGTCACACGAATGTCCTCTTTGCAAGGAAGGAAAAAAGATAGACGCGCTTGTTAACGGCTTCGGCTTTTCCAAGCTTTGATCTTCTCACTAATGATTTAATAATGATCAAAATTAAGCCTGTTGCAAAGTTTTGCACAGGCTTTTTCGTTTATAAAAAGTAATAGTTTCGATAAATCCAATATTCTCTGATAAAAATTTTGTCAAATACTGTAAACCCAGAAATATATTTTGCATATTGTGTTATTGTCGGTACTTTTATCGACAAATTTTGCGAAAGGATAATACAATATGTTATGGGTGTTATTGGCGGCGGCTGTTATTGCTTTTGCCACTTTTATCGGTACTTGCGTAGGATATCTTTTTAAGGATATATCGCAAAAAACTAATGACGGAGTGATCGGATTTTCAGCAGGAGTAATGCTGTGCGCGGCAATTTTCGGTCTTGTTGAGCCGTCTGTAGAATATGGGGGTAGATACGGTGAGATTATCGCTACATTGGGGATATTTGCAGGTGCGATCTTTCTCGGAATGATAGATAAAATTATGCCTCGTCTTAATGAAAAAGTAGGGGTAAGATCGGGAAGCGGACAGGGAAGAGTTCTTTTATTTGTCGCGGCTATAGCGATCCATCATCTTCCGGAAGGAATAGCCGTTGGAGTCAGCTTTGGCACAGGAAATATTTCAGACATAGCAATGGTCTGCGGAAGTATAGCGATTCAAAATATGCCCGAAGCGGCGGTCATAATCGCGCCTATGCTAAAATCGGGCGTCAGCCGAAAAAGAGCTATGGTAATAGCGCTTATCAGTGGCGGCATGGAGATAGTCGGAACATTTTTTGGCTTTTTTGCTGTGAGTGTAGCAACATTTATTATGCCGTTTGCTCTTGCCTTTGCGGGCGGAAGTATGATATATATAATAATTGACGAGATGGTGCCCGAAACTCATGGACATGGATTCTGCAAGATAGCTTCTTATTCCGCAGTAGCGGGATTTTGCTCGATGCTTGTGTTTGACGGAGTTATAGAGAAATTGGTTACTCTGTAAAGATTTTCTCGTCCCTTTTTTCCGACAAGGTCAACGATCCTAAGTTCTCTTAAAAGATACAAGGCCGCTGAGGCTCGGCGGTGGCTTTGCTTGATCGCTTTCTCAAATGCTTTAAGAGTGAAAGGGTCTCCAAGTCCATCGGGAATGAAGATCCTGTAATCGTCGGGACTTGCAAGACAGTATTCGTCCGTCAGCGACAGAGGGATGCGTTCATTTCGGGTAGAACCGCGCTTCCCACCTTTGCCCCACCCGTCAAGATTTCGGTATTCCACCATATCAATCATCATAATAATAACGGTAAGTCTTGTGTCTGAAAGCCATTCCTTTATTTTTGACAATTCATAGAGTCCGTCATGCGGTCTTCCGTTCTTCGGACTCTTTCTGAGTTTTGAGGCTTCTCCTGTTTCCGTATCTATCCACGACACCCATTTTGTGGCGGGAAGAGGGAGAATTACGGTGACGGGTGCAATTTCGAGTAGTTTGGGAAGCTTTTTCTTGAGCGCAAGATAATTTCTTGTCTGTATTTCGGTAATACCATTAGAATTGTATATATCAACTACCAGACGCCCGACCTTGACCTCTCGAAAATCTCCGTTTGGTTCTATGTATCGTTTAATTACCGCGTGAAGTGTTTTTTCTCCTAACGTTCCGATGCCGCAGTCATCGGAGACAAGAGATATAGCACGTAAAAAATTTTCTTTGTTCATTATTTTTCCAAAAGCTGTATTTTGTAGTTTACGCATCTATAGCGTTTGATTTCAGGTGCTTGTATCATAAATTATCCCTCGAGTTTTTTTAATTATATCATACAATTTTAATATTCGCAAGAGCATAGCAAGATATTTAAAATGTTTAGAAAAATATCGTAAAAATATTTATAAAAAATTAGATTTAAATAAAAAAACATTTGAATTTTTGTTTATTATATGATATAATATATAAAATATTACTTTTTGGGGGACACCGTGATAAAAATAAAAGAATTTTTTGCGTCGATTCCGGATGTTATTCAGACATATGTAATGGAACCTTTGTCTCAGTTTAAATTTATTGATTTCATAGATATAATAATTTTAGCTCTGTTGTTTTTCTTTGTCTATCGTTTTATAAGGAATCGCAGAGCCGGTAAACTTGCGTTAGGCTTGGCTCTTTTGCTTCTTATTATGATCCTCGCAAGTCTTTTTGATATGAAAGCGATGGGCTTTATTCTTCAAAACTTCTATCAAGTTGGAATTATAGCTATTTTGATCGTTTTTCAGCCTGAGCTTCGAGCTGCGCTTGAAAAGGTTGGTAATACATCGATCATAACAGGAATAAAAAATATTACGTCGGGTGACCGCCGTCAGTATATATCACAGGTCGATCATGTCGCAACAAGCATTTGTAATGCGGTTTTTGAGATGTCATCTCAAAAGGTAGGCGCTCTTATCGTTATTGAAAGAACGACAAAGCTTGGGGAATATATTGACACCGGCATAAAGCTCAACGCGCAAATTTCATCGGATCTTATTAAAAACATTTTCTTTAAGAACGCGCCTCTTCATGATGGAGCCGTTATTATAAGCAATATGCAGATCTGCGCTGCCGGATGCTTCCTGCGTATTTCGGAGCAGGAAGGGCTCGACAGTGATCTTGGAACACGTCACCGCGCGGCAATAGGTATTACAGAGGTCAGTGACGCCGTTGTTGTTGTTGTTTCGGAGGAAAACGGAAAGGTATCTCTTGCAAGGGATTCAAAAATATTCAGAGGATATACAAAAGAGCGTCTTAAAAAAGAGCTTTTTGGGCTTATGACCTCTAAAAACACTATAAAAGGAAAATTGAAAGCGGAAAAGGAGGAAAAGCAATATGAGTGAAAATCAGGATAAGCATCAAACTGTAAAATCCGAAAAAGTTCAAAAGAGCCATAAGTTTGATATAATAGCACTTATCTTATGCTTTGTCGCGGCTTTTTCCGTATGGCTTTTCGTTATGAATTCCGATAAGGCTGTAAGCGAAAAGAAGATCGTTGTTACGGTCAATGTTGAAGAACAGATAAATAAGTGGACGGAATACGATATAATTTCTCAAAGTGACGGAACCGATTATACCCACGTTAATGTAGAGCTTACCATATCGGGAACGCCCAAAGCTCTTGAAAAATATGACAGCGAAGATTTTGAGATAAAAGTCAAGGATCTCGATAAAATAAAAAGTGTTGGTGTAAGAACGCTTCAGTTTGACGACCCGGATATGCCCGGAAACGATATTGAGCTTGTTCAAATGACACCGGGTTATCTTGGTTCTGTATTTATAGATGTTGTTGACCGCAGTGAGGTTCCTCTTTACGCGGGATTTATCGGAAGCGTTGAGGACGGTATAAAGATAGACGAAAATTCGCTTAAGCCTATTGAAAAGGACGGATTGACGAATGAATACAAGACTCTTGAAAAAATAAACATCAGGGGACCTCAATCCATTATCGATACGGTTGGAAGTGTTAAAGTCATTGTCGATGTAACGGGACTTCAGAAGAGTGCGACAAGTAAAGCCAAAACGTTTGAGTTTTACGATAAATCGGGCTTGATTATAGATAACAACTATAATTACATAAAAGTTGAAACTGCAGAGGTCGAGGTTCAGGTCACGGTAAATTATGAAAATAAAAATGTTCCGATAAATGTTGTCGTTCAAGCAAACGATAAGGATAAATACAAATACGATTATACTATTTCTTATGTGGATGGAGGAGACAGCGCTTCTATTCCATTGACCGGTAATTCGGCAAATTTCCCGGAATTTTTGAAATACACGGTAGATGCTGAAGTAAATATGCCCTATACTGTAACCTTGGGTATTCCGGAGCTTCAACAGCTTATTATTGACAATTCTTTACCAAAAGACATTGCCTTGGGATCTAATGCGGTTGCTATCGTAATAACTGTTACTAAATCTGAAATAACCCCAGAGCTTCCGGAAAACGGGGGAGGAACCAATAGCGAAACGCTTTCGGATCCCTCGGGAGAGCAAGTCACGGCGTAATTATGAGATTTTTGATTGGCGGTATAAGTCTGCCGTTTACCGAAGCTGACGAAGCCTTTTGCTCTGTCGCAAAAAGCAAAATGAAACGTGCGGTTGATCCCGCACAGTTTCATTTTTGCGTTTATAGGAAGTCTGTTGACGCAAGAAAAAGAAACGATATAAGGTTTGTTTGTTCTGTTTTGGCAGTAACAGACGCTCACCTTTCGCAAAAGACGGTAGAAAAATTGAAAGTTCTCGGCTTTTCTGTGGCGGAGGATGAGTTCATTCTTCCTCCAAAGGGAACAGAACCGCTTTCAGCGAGACCTCTAATTGTTGGACTTGGACCTGCTGGAATGTTTTGCGCGCTTTTGTTAGCGGAGATGGGATACGCGCCTCTCGTTATAGACCGTGGCGGTGACGTGAGATCAAGAACCGAGGCGTATGAAAGATTTTGCCGTGAGCATATTTTGGATAAAGAGAACAATATACAATTCGGAGCGGGAGGAGCAGGTACTTTTTCCGACGGTAAGCTTACCACCCGTATAAACGATCCCCGCTGCTCTTACGTTCTCAAACGGCTTTGTGAGTTCGGCGCGCCTAATGAGATACTTACAAAGGCGAAGCCTCATGTAGGCACAGATCGTTTGAAAACGGTCGTCAACAACGTAATAAAAGGAATCGAACGATGCGGCGGAGAGGTCATTATGAACTGTCGGCTTGAACGTTTGATAAAGAATTCAGATGGCAGTTTGACAGCTAAGACCTCTAAGGGTGATTTCTTCGTAGGATGTGCGGTCTTGGCAACAGGTCACAGCGCGAGAGATACGTATTCAATGCTTATGTCGGAGGGATACAGCCTTGAGGCAAAGCCTTTTTCCGTAGGTGTTCGTATAGAGCATTTGCGAGAGGATATAGACAGATCCACCTATGGAAAATTTGCGGGAGATCCTCGTCTTGGCGCCGCAGAATATAATTTTTCTGATACGACGGGAAGAGGAGTTTATACTTTCTGTATGTGTCCCGGAGGAGAAGTTGTTGCGGCGGCTACCGAGGACGGCGGAGTAGTTGTCAACGGCATGAGTTGTTTAGCGAGAGATGGAAGAAATTCAAATTCCGCGATTGCTGTAACTGTCAGACGAGAGGATTACGGAGGCGGAGTTGAAAACGCCGTAAATTATCAGCGAGAGCTTGAAAGAGCCGCATTCGCAGCGGGGGGCGGAGAGTTTGTTGCTCCCATACAGACGGTTGGAGATTTTCTTGCCGGTTGCGTAAAGAATGAACCGAGCAGGATTTTACCGACTTATATGAACGGAAATAATTGTAGGATTACCGATATAGGTAATATATTGCCGAGTTATATAACGAATGAGCTAAAAAAAGGGATCGTTGCTTTTGGAAAACGCCGGCAAGGGTTCGATGCGCCGGACGCTCTGCTTACGGGGCTTGAAACCAGAACATCGTCACCCGTGAGGATACTTCGTCGTGACTGTATGGCATCTGAAACAGAGGATCTTGTTTATCCCTGTGGTGAAGGAGCGGGATATGCCGGAGGTATAACAAGCGCGGCTGTTGACGGAATAAAAGTAGCGAGCGCAATAATTGAAAGGTTCTCGTTACCAAAATTAAAATAATCATATTGTCAAAATTATAATAAACATAAATAACGGAGTAATTTTGAGGAATTACACGGCATAACGTAGGCAGATGGTGCGTGGTGTCGGAGAAGAGGAGAATAATGATAATTTCATAATGCAGGAAATCAAAAGAGATAAGATCTGGTCGGTGAACTATATTCTTGGTGATTTGGAAACTGACAGTGCCGTAAAGAAGATCGCGGATGCGACAGGACTGTCAGAGCTATGTGCAAGACTTATTCTAAACCGAGGATTTAAAACACCGGAACAGGCAAAAAACTTTTTAAACAATGAGGAGGCAATACTTCACGATCCTTATTTGCTGAAGGATATAGTTCCGGCAATAGATAGGATACGATTGGCGATTGACAGAAGAGAGACTGTAGCAATCTACGGTGATTATGATGTTGACGGAGTTACATCTGTCAGTATGCTTTATCTTTATCTTAACTCGCAGAATGGGGGTAAGATCGGGTACTATATTCCGAGCCGTGACGGAGAAGGCTATGGACTTTCAAAAGGAGCTATTGACAAGCTTGCCGCGAAAGGGGTCAACCTTATTATTACGGTGGACACAGGAATTACAGCTTATGAAGAGGCGATCTACGCCAAAAGTCTCGGAATAGATATGGTAGTAACTGACCATCATGAATGCCGTGAGGAGATTCCCGAGTGCTGTGCTGTTGTCAACCCGCACAGACACGATTGTACATATCCTTTTAAAGAGCTTGCGGGAGTTGGCGTCGTATTTAAGCTTATTTGTGCTTATGAGATGATGCTTTGCCGTGAAAGAGGAGAATCCGATATGTCGGGAGTTCGCAGAATATGTAACGAATATGCTGATCTCGCTGCTATAGGAACGATTGCGGATGTAATGCCGATAATAGATGAAAACAGACTAATTGTTACTTTAGGTCTTTCTATGATATCGGAAACAAAGAGGCTGGGTCTTGCGGCGCTTATCAATGCCGCGAATTCGTCATCAAACGGTTCGTCCCAATCGCCGAAAAAGAGAAAAATAACCTCGGGATTTATCGGATACGGAATAGCGCCGAGAATAAACGCTGCCGGTAGAATCAGTACGGCATCGAAAGCAGTTGAATTGCTTTTGGCGGATACTGAGGATGTAGCTAAAGCGTATGCGGAAGAGCTTTGCGAAATAAACCGTCAGCGACAGATAGAGGAAAACCGTATCGCTGATCAAGCCTATAAAACGATCGAAAAAACATTTGATCCCGAAAACGATAGAGTCATAGTTATTGAGGATGATAATTGGCAACACGGAATTATCGGGATCGTAGCTTCAAGGATCACTGAAAAATTTGGACTTCCATCGCTTCTCATTTCGTTTGACGGAGCTACCCGTGGTTATCCGTGCGCAGATGATATGGGCAAGGGGTCTGGGCGCAGTATTAAGGGAATGAATCTTGTTAATGCTATGAATAGCTGCTCTGACCTTCTTTGCAAGTACGGAGGTCACGAGCTTGCAGCGGGTCTTACCATTGAGCGTGATAAAATCCCCGAATTTAGACGGCGCATAAATGAATACGCCAAGAGCGTTCTTACTGAAGAGAATCTTATCATAAAACTTGAGGCTGATTGTGTAATTTCTTTGAAGGAAGCTACAATGGAGCTTGTTAAGGATATATATCGCCTTGAGCCGTTTGGAGTTGCAAATCCCGTACCGCAATTTGTTATAAAGGATTTAACGGTAGAGCGTATAAATTCTATCGGGAACGGAAAGCATACGAAGATCATTGTAAGCCAAAACGGCATTTCAATGTCTGCGGTTTATTTTGGAATGAGCGCGTCTAAATTTGACGTTCTTGAAGGAGAGAAAATAGACCTTTTGGTAACCGTAGATATTAATGAATATCAAAATGTAAAAAACGTTCAGCTTGTGGTTCAGGATCATAAGTTGTCGGAAACTTTTTCTCTTAAGTATGAAGCTGATAAACGCAGATTTGACGAGATCAAGGCTGGCGGAAGCTTTATGCCAAAAGAGAATGTAATTCCGGACAGAAACGATTTTGCCGCTGTATATACTCTGCTTCGTCAAGAAGCGGGCGGTGGGAAAACGCAGAGAAGCATCAGGCATATTATGGCCATGCTTAATCAAAATCGTACCAAACATAAACTTTCCTCTTCTTACGCCGCGGAAAGTGAGATGAATTACATTAAACTCAAATTTATTATTTTGATAATGTATGAATTGAGGATCTGCGGTGTAGAACAACTGTATGATGATATGTATGAGTTTGATATGTATTTCAATACATCCAAGACCAGTATAGACAAATCCTCAATTCTCAGACGGTTAAGAGGACAATGTAAAAACTTTTAATTCTTTGGAGATTTCTTATGAATTACGATCCCGAAAGCGATTTCAGACGGTTGATCAATACATTAAGAGCAACCGGAAAAAAATATGATATAGAAAAAATAGAGAGAGCGTACGAGATTGCGGCTGAGCTTCATCGAGGTCAGGTGCGGCTCAGCGGAGAGCCGTATATCTCTCACCCGGTAGCGGTTGCGCAAAGTGCTGCGGGCCTTGAGCTCGATACAGACTCTATCTGCGCGGCTCTTTTACACGATACAGTTGAGGACTGCTTCGACAAGATAAGTCTGCTTGATATCGAAAAAAACTTTGGCCCTGACGTTGCAATGCTTGTTGACGGTCTTACAAAGATCGTTGTTCTCAGCGTTGACGATAAGGAAGAACAGCATATCGAAAATCTTAGGAAAATGCTGCTTGCTATGTCAAAGGATATAAGAGTTATTCTGATAAAGCTTTGTGACAGAGTTCACAACATGAGGACTCTTGCGGCTAAAAAAGAGGAAAAGCAGCGAGTTATCGCGCTTGAAACGATGCAGGTCTATGCGCCTCTCGCTCACAGACTCGGTATGCAGAGGATCAAGCAGGAGCTTGAGAATCTCGGAATGCAGTATCTTGACCCTATTGGATATCAGGAGGTCAAGAACGATATAGAGAAGCGTTACGGTCAGAACCTCGGATTTATTGAGCATATAAGATCCGCTGTCGATGAGTGCCTTCAGGAAAACAACGTAAAATTTACCCTTGAAGGACGAATCAAATCGGTTTATAGTGTTTATCGAAAGATGTACACTCAAAATAAGAGCTTTGACGAGATATATGACTTTTATGCCCTTCGTATTATAGTTGAAACCGAGCTTGAGTGCTATACGGTCCTTGGACTTATTCACGAAATGTTCAACTCTATTCCCGGAAGATTCAAGGACTATATTTCTACGCCTAAGCCCAATATGTATCGTTCTCTTCATACGACGGTAATAGGACGCGACGGAGTTCCGTTTGAGGTTCAGATAAGAACCAAGGAGATGCATCAGGTAGCCGAATTCGGTATCGCGGCTCACTGGAAATATAAAACGGGAGAACGCAGCGCAAAGGAAGAGATCGATAAGAAGCTTGAGTGGATAGCAAAGCTTATCGAGACCGAGGACGGAACGCGTGACCCTGAAGAGTTTATGAGCGCGCTCAAAACGGATATATATCACGATGAAACTTTTGTGTTTACTCCCAAGGGAGATGTTATCGCTCTGCCTCAAGGCTCAACGGTAATTGACTTTGCGTATTCGATTCACTCGGCGGTAGGAAACAAAATGATAGGAGCCAAGATCAACGGAATGATCGTTTCCATTGATAAGGTGCCTCAAAACGGTGAGATAGTTGAGATACTTACCTCGTCAGCATCCAAAGGCCCGAGCAGAGATTGGCTTAAAATAGTTAAGACATCGCAGGCAAGAAATAAGATAAGACAATGGTTTAAAAAGGAAAAACGTTCCGATAATATTCTTGTCGGTAAATCGGCTGTTGATGTTGAACTTAGAAAATTTGGTGTTATTTATACTGAAAATCAGCGTAATGAGATAGTTGAAAATGTCGGAAAGCGTATGGGATACAACAGCGCGGATGATGTTTACAACACTATTGGATACGGCGGAGTTGCCATATCTAAGCTTGCGTCAAAATTAAAGGATGAATTTGATCGCATAGTGAAGCCTGCGGCAATTTCTCCTCAGATAACTGAAGCCAAACAGGTCCAAGTCGCAAAAACGCCAAATACAGGAAAGGGCAGAGGAGGAGTTATTGTTGACGGAGAGAGCGGATGTATGGTCAAATTCGCTAAATGCTGCAACCCGCTTCCCGGAGATAACATTATCGGATTTATCACTAAAGGTTACGGAGTATCTATTCATAAGCTTGACTGCCCTAACGCGATATCCGGCAGAAATGATCCCGAAAATGCGGAAAGATGGGTAGATGCTATCTGGGAGTATGATACCGGCAACAACAATAACGAAATTTATGAGGCTTTGATCCAGATTATCGCTCGCAATACGATAACTCTTATTGCGGATATAACAATGGCTCTTGCCGAAATGAAGGTATTAATATTACAGATAAATTCACAGAAACGGCCCGATGACAGTATAATTATAAGTTTAAAGGTAGGATGTAAAAACATCGAACATTTTAAATCCATCGTATCAAGATTGAATTCACTTAAAGACGTAGAAGATGTAAAGCGAGGATTTTCGTAATGAAGGCTGTGCTTCAAAGAGTCAGCCGCGCGTCTGTTGCGGTTGACGGTCAGACCGTAGGAGAATGCGGACACGGACTTATGATACTTCTCGGTGTTGCCGACGGCGATACGGAGAGGGATGCCGATCTGCTTTCCGAGAAGATACTAAAACTCAGAATATTCAATGATCAGAACGACAAGATGAACCTCTCTGTCAAGGATATAGACGGAGAGCTTCTTGTCATATCTCAGTTTACTTTGCTTGCAAATTACGCTCACGGAAACAGACCGGATTATCTTGCGTCAGCGAAACCGGACGAGGCAAACAGACTTTACGAGTATTTCGTAAAAAAGATCTCTGCCGGAGTTAAGCACACCGGAACGGGAATTTTCGGAGCGGATATGAAGGTTTCACTTATAAATGACGGGCCGGTAACGATAGTTATGGACAGCGCGGTTCTTGATAAGGGAAAAGGAAGAGGAAACGTATGAAGATAGAGGTTTTCGGAAATATAAATAAATATTATGTTCAAACTCTTTGCATGATATTTTTCCCCGGTGTTAAATTTTCGGAAAGTGAAGCATATGATGATGGCTTGTTTGTCACTGTAAAGGTGAATGAGAACGAGCTTGGTGCTGTTGCTGAGGTTGAGCTGGTTTCAGGGGACAAACTAACGTCTGCCGTTAGATCTGAGGACTATAAATCAGAGATCCCTGTTGATAGGACAGTTAAGATTGCTGTTGGAGCGGCAATTGTTGCCGCAGCCGGGGACATGCTCGGATATAAGCCCTCGTGGGGTATGCTTACAGGCGTTAGACCGTCTAAGGTCGCAACGGAACTTCTTAATTCCGGATACAGCAAAACAAGAGTCAAAAAAATACTTAATTCAGAATATTTTGTAGTACCGAAGAAGGCTTCTCTCGCGACGGATGTAGCGATCAACGAAGCCGCTATCATAGGAATACCAAATGAGAGAGATTGCAGCGTTTATATTTCGATACCGTTCTGTCCTTCAAGATGCGCGTATTGCTCGTTTGTTTCTTATACCTCAAAAAGATTGCTTTCTTTGATTCCCGAATACGTGGAAAGGCTTGTTTTGGATATAAAATCAACCTTTGCCTCCATAAAAAAGCTCGGACTTAATGTAAAGACGGTTTACATAGGCGGAGGAACGCCGACAACACTTTCTGATGAACAGCTAGAGCGACTGCTTGCTACGATAAACGAGTGTACCGATGTTTCCCACCTTGAGGAATTTACACTTGAGTCGGGCAGACCCGATACTATAACCGCTGAAAAATTTGCTGTAGCTAAAAAATACGGAGTTACTAGAATATGCGTAAATCCACAAAGCCTTTCCGATGAGGTTTTAAAGGGGATCGGACGCAATCATAATAGTTCGGATTTTTTCAAAGCTTATGATATTGCGAGAGAATCGGGCATAAAATATATAAACACTGACCTTATAGTCGGGCTTCCCGGTGACAATTTCAAAAGCTTTTCGGCAACCTTCGATAAGATACTCCAGCTTCGCCCCGACAATATTACCGTGCATACATTTTGCGTAAAAAAATCCTCGGATTTCTTGCGCAACGGAAGCAATATATATTCACTTCGCGGAGGAGACGCTGGAAAATGTGTCGATTATTCCCAGATAAAATCACTTCAAGCGGGTTACCGTCCGTATTATATGTACCGTCAGAAAAACACCGTCGGGAACTACGAAAATGTAGGATTTGCGCTTGACGGTGCCGAGGGACGTTATAATATATATATGATGGAAGAAGTACACAGCATTTTCGCGGTTGGCGCTGGAGCTGTGTCGAAAATGGTAAAATACTCGTCGAATAAAGATGAAAAACCTATTATCGAGCGAATTTTCCATCTTAAATATCCGTATGAATATCTTGCGGATGACAGAATGAATGATATTTGCAAACAATACGAGAATTTTTATAACAAAAATTTTAATTTTGAAGAGTGAGAGCTTTTATGGAATACTCCAAGAAAAAATTTACTGATCTAACAGAAGCCGCCAATTTCGTTAACAAGTGTGAGGATGATTTTGAAGCAAGGTTGCAAGCCGCGGTGGATGAAGTCTGCTCTGTTGAAAATATTCGAATTGTCGGACTTTCGGGACCAACGTGTTCCGGTAAAACGACCACCGCAAAAAAGCTTGTCGAAGGATTTTCAGTTCTCGGCAGACGCGTTCACATAGTGTCGATAGACGATTTCTTCAAAGACGTGGTAAGAAGCGAAAATGCGGATGAGATAGATTTTGACTCTGTTGATGCGATTGATTTTGACGAATTCAAAAAATGCGTTGACGATATTTTCAATGATAAGAATGTAAAGATCCCGATTTTTGATTTTATTACGGGAAAACGCTCTGGATATACGGAATTTGATCCTGATCTGTCGGATATATATATTTTTGAAGGTATCCAAGCTATTTATCCTGAAATTACCGCGCTTCTTAACAGAGGGGCGGGAAAGAGTGTTTATATTTGTGCTATGGAGGGGATTTCCATTGACGGTGTTGATTTTTCTCCAACAGAAATAAGACTTATGCGGCGTATTGTCAGAGATCATAATTTTAGAGGGGCTACCCCTGAATATACTATGTTTTTGTGGGAAAGCGTCAGACGCAACGAGGATAAAAATATTTTTCCGAATGTTGAACACTGTGACATAAAGATAAATTCTACGATGCCTTATGAAATAAATCTTTTGGTCGATTTCTTAAGACCGTTGCTTTTAAGCGTTCCTTCGGACAGTAAATATATAAATACCGCGATGGAGCTTCTTTCGAAGCTTGACGGTGTGGAATCAATACCGCAGTCACTTATACCCGATAATTCACTTTACTATGAGTTTATAAAAAGAATATGAAAACTATAATTAAAAACGTAATGTTGCCGGGCGATACTTCGCTTGTTAACGTTTTGATCGAAAATAAAAGAATATCAAAGATCACTAAAGAAAATATCTGCGCAACTGTTGGAGACGACATAATCGAAGGGAACGGAAATCTCCTTATTTCGGGGTTTTATAATGCTCACGGCCATAGCGCAATGACAGCGCTTCGCGGATATGCTGATGATCTTCCTCTTCGTCGTTGGCTTTTTGAAAAGATCTTTCCCGCTGAGGATAAGCTTACCGGCAGGGTCGTTTATAATGCATCAATGTTGGCGATATCGGAAATGCTGTCGAGCGGAACTGTTTCCTTTTCTGATATGTATTTCTTTATGGATGAGACAGCGAGAGCTGTTATTGAGAGTGGGATAAAGGCTAACCTTTGCAGGGGATATACCTCAGACGAGGATACCGATATGTCGACCGATATAAGATTTGCCGAGTCGAAGCGATTGGTTTCTGATTACAATATGTACGACGATGGCAGAATCGTTGCGGAGATGTGCGTGCACGCGGAATATACTAATGCCGAGAGCCCCGTCAGAACTATTGCCGAATACGCAAAGGAAAACGGGCTTGGAATACAGCTTCACGCATCTGAAACGGAATCGGAGCATAACGAATGTATTGAACGTAGAGGTAAAACACCTATCGCGTGGTTTGAGTCTCTTGGAATACTCGACTCGCCCGTAACGGCGGCACATTGTGTTTGGGTAACTCCGGAGGATATGAAGATAATGGCGGAGAAGGGCGTCAGTGTAGCGCATTGCCCCATAAGCAATCTTAAGCTTGGAAGCGGGGTTCTTCCTTTTTCGGATATAGCTGATGCGAGCATCAATATTGCGCTCGGTACTGACGGAGCATCCTCAAATAACCGCCTTGATATGATAAGGGAGCTTCAAACGGCAGCGATACTTCATAAGGGTATAACAAGAGACCCTGTCAAGGTGCCGGCAAAGCAGATATATGAGGTTGCGACTCTTGGAGGAGCAACAGCTCAAAGACGTTTTGATTGCGGAAAGATAGCTGAGGGAATGAGAGCGGATATTGTGATCTTGGACGTTCATTCTATCCACAATATTCCTCTTTACGACAGTTATTCAATGATCGCATACAGCGCGTCAAGCTCGGATGTACTTATGACAATGGTTGACGGAAAGATTCTTTACCGAAACGGAGAATTCAAAACGATAGATATTGAAAAAATAAAGGCGGAAGCCGAATCGACGTTAAAAGGATTTTTTTACCGTTGAGGTGATTCTTTTTGACGGCTTTTTCAAAGAATAAGAAGAAAAAGCAAAAAAGCTTTATCGGCGGTGTTGCTGTTCTTACGGCATCCACCGCCGTTGTTAAACTTATCGGGCTTTTTTATAAAATACCGATGATATATCTTGTCGGCGTAGAAGGAATGGCGTATTTTTTGGCGGCGTATCACATATATACATTGTTGTTTACGCTGTCTACGGCAGGACTTCCGATAGCGGTCTCAATTTTGGTGTCAAAATTCAGAGCCACGGGGAATTATTCCGCGGGTGAAGAGGTTTACAAAATATCATCTTTGCTGTTTTCTTTTGTTGGCGCCGGATTTACTGCAATTTTGTATTTTTTTGCCGAGCCTATTGCCAATTTGATAGATATTGAAGAAGCGGCGGCTTGTATTCGAGCGGTCTCTCCGTCTCTTCTTTTGGTTTCAATGGGAAGCGCCGTGAAAGGATATTTTCAAGGCTGCAGAAATATGAAGCCCACAGCGATCTCTCAGATAATAGAATCGATCGGAAAACTTGTTCTCGGATTGATTTTTACCAAGATCGCTATAAATAAAAAACTTCCTTTGCCTAGGGTGGCAGCGGCTGCAATTATGGGACTCAGCTGCGGGGTCGCTATCTCTACGATATATTTGTTTGCTTGTCGGGCCCGTGTAAAAAAAGACGGTTCTTCTCGTAAAGAGGGGGTCGGAGGGAAAAATATATTTAAAGAGCTTCTATCGATTTCCGCCCCTATAACACTTGGCGCGGCGGTAATAAGCCTTACGAGTCTCATAGATACCGCGCTTATTTCGTCAAGGCTTCAGCATGCAGGATTTGCGGCATCTGTCGCCAATTCTATGTATTCAAGCTATGGAAATCTTTCAATACCGATATTTAATCTAATACCGTCGTTTATGGCACCGATAGCTATTTCTATGGCGCCTATGATATCGGATGCCGCCGAAAGGGGCGACAAAGCGGGAGAGCGTAGACTTTTGAATTCTTCGTTTAAGCTTTCTGCTCTTGTGGCATTACCCACATCTCTCGGTATTGCCGTATTTGGAAGAGAGATCCTTGATCTTATTTTCCCTTCTGAGATCTCGGCGGTTGAGGTCGCATCGCCTCTTCTTTCCGTACTCGCGCCCGCCGTGTTTTTCTCGTGTCTAATAACACTGACCAATGCGGCACTCCAATCTTACGGACGCGCGGCAAAGCCTATAATTTCAATGACGGTCGGGGCTGTTGTTAAGATAATATTTGAATATATTCTTGTCGGAATACCAAGTGTCGGCATTTTCGGAGCGCCTGTAAGCACCGTGCTTTGCGATGTGACCATTGTGATATTTAATATATATTTTATAGAAAAATACACTTGTGGGGTTGGAAAGATAACCGAAATGTTTACAAAGCCTTTTGTGGCGGCAGTGCTGTCGGTAGGATTAACATCTGTTACGATGTCAATTTTTTCAAGATATGTAAGCATTGGTAAATATATTGTTTTTCCGATAATCGCAGCGAATGTTTTTATATACGCGATTATGGCGGCAAAGACCGATTCCGTTACTGCCGGTGATATAGAACTTTTGCCAAATGGACGGGGCATATATAAAATAATGAAAAAAATTAAACTTTTAAAATAAATAACAAAGAGGAACAAAAATGAACAGGGAAGAAAAAATAAAATATCTGAAAGACGCGAAGCATTATAACTTCTATGATCTTGTTTCGGTAGTTGAGATACTGCGCGCTCCGGGAGGATGCCCGTGGGATGCAGAACAAACACACAAATCGATACGAGAGGACTTTATTGAGGAAACATATGAGGTAGTTGAGGCAATCGATAATGATGATAAAGATTTGCTTTGTGAGGAGCTCGGGGACGTTATGCTTCAGGTCGTGTTCCACGCTTGTATTGAAACCGAAAAGGGAACCTTCCAAATAAATGATGTGATCAACGGTATATGCCGAAAGCTTATTCATCGTCATCCGCACGTTTTTGCCGATGTTTCGGTTGACGGTACCGAACAGGTGCTTTCAAATTGGGATAAAATAAAAAGTGAGGAAAAGCATCGGGAAACGGTTACGTCAAAGCTCAAGTCAGTACCACGACAGCTTCCTGCTCTAATGAGAGCCGAGAAGGTCGGAAAGAAGGCGAAATGCTTTGATTTTCCGAACGCGGAATCTGTTTTTGTTAAGCTTGAAGAAGAAAAGAACGAGCTGTATGAGGCATACCAAAACGGAGATGCTCAGTCTGTTGAGGAAGAGCTTGGAGATCTTCTTCTTACCGTTACGTCACTTTCCCGAAAGCTCGGCGTGAGATCTGAAAACGCGCTTAATAAGGCAACGGATAAGTTTATTGACAGATTTGAAGCCGTAGAAAATGAAGTTATAGCCGAAAAACTTGACATAAATGAGCTGTCAATGACGGAGCTTGATGCTATTTGGGACAAAAATAAAGAAAAAAATGCACTAAAATTTTAAAAAAATTCGAAAAACCTCTTGAAATTTGCACAAAAAAATGTTATTATAATAGTATATGGGGTTTCATTTGAAACTCAATAAATAATAAGGATTGTGAAAGGAAAAAGAAAACATGAACAAGACTCAGTTGATCGAGGCAGTTGCCGCAAAAACAGACCTCAAGAAGAAAGACGCAGAAGCTGCTGTAAACGCAGTTATTGCAGCCATCCAGGATACCCTCAAGGCGGGAGATAAAGTTCAGCTCGTTGGCTTCGGAACATTTGAAGTAAAGGAAAGAGGCGCACGTACCGGCCGCAACCCTCAAACAGGAGAGGCAATCGAGATCGCAGCCTCCAAGCATCCTGCATTTACAGCGGGCAAGGCATTTAAGGATGCTATAAACTGATTATTTTATAAAAGAAAGGGTTGTTGCTTCCCGCGCAACCCTTCTTTGATTCTTTTATCCTAAAAACAATTATAGGTATAGTATGAGACTTGATAAATTTCTTAAAGTGTCGCGCATAATAAAACGCAGAACGGTGGCGAATGAAGCGTGTGACACGGAGCACGTTACAGTTAACGGAAGGCGAGCCAAGGCTTCTTATGATGTCAAGGAGAACGATATAGTTGAGATCGCTTTCGGTCAAAAGACGCTTAAATTCAGGGTAAAGTGCGTTCGCGAATTTACTAAAAAGGACGAAGCGTCAGATATGTACGAAATAATAGAATAATTTTTGTTTTCTTCGCATAGATATTTTACAGAAATATTTTTGCGGAGGATAATATGGCAGATATAAGGCAAACGGAGCAAAGAGAGCATTTATTGACATTAAAAGACAGAAAAGCGCTGAATGTCAACGGAATAATTGAGGTTATGAGCTTTGATGACCGTTCCGTAATGTTAAAAACAGTTTGCGGAGAGCTTTCGGTGGAGGGAAATGAGCTTCATATATCAGAGCTTGATACCGCTAAAGGCGCGGTTTCTATAAACGGAAATATAGAAGCAATGACTTATTATGACACAAGATCCGATGAACGAAAGGGAAGATTCGGTCGATTCGGAAGATAATGGAGATTTCTCAAACAAAACTTCTGATCTTTTGTTTAGCTTTTTTTGTTACGGGAATAGCGCTTGGAGCTTTTTATGACATAAGCGCAGTGTTGCCTGCTATCGGAGGTAAAACATTTTGTCCTGAGATAAGGCAAAGGCTTTCGAAAATTACCCTACCGATTATCAGAAGAAATTTAAAAGCAAGCAAAAGTAATGTTAAAGAATTTACAGTTGGATTTACGGTTTTTATTCACGATCTTGTTTTTATGGTGGTTTCGGGGATTTTCGTTTCTATCATGATATACCGTTTTAACGACGGAATATGGCGATTTTACGCATTTATATTTATTATGATCGGGTTTGCCTTGTATAGAGTGTTTTTAAGATATCCGGTGCTTGTAATTTCTGAATTTTTGAGATTTGCTTTAAAGTGTATGGCGCTTTATATTATTTTTTTGTTCTGTGCCCCGATAAAAGCAGTGACAGTTTTTCTGAAGGCTGTTATATTAAGGTGTTTAAATACGTTAAATATCAAAAAAACTCAAAAATTTATAATCAAATATTCATTAAAGGAAAAGGAAAGATTAAAAAAGTCTGCGTTATACAGCGGGGCTTTTGATTTAAGAAACGGAGGTCAAAATGTCCGACACAAAAAAGAAAAACAGAATGATCGTATGGATGATGATCGTGCTTTTAGCCGTGTCGGTCACAGTGTCGACGATCAATCTTATGCAATATAATAATCGCCAAAAGGAAATTGAAAAGCTTGAGTCTGAGAGGGCAGAACTTGAATACAGAGTTGATGAACTTGAATATTATTTGAGTTCGCCTATAAATGATAATTATATAGCAAAGATTGCTCGAGAAAAGCTTGGGCTAAGTTTTCCCGATGAAACGATATATCATACAGATATCATTGAATAAGGTAAAAATAATAAGCGTCTCAAATGTAAAACACATTTGAGACGCTTGTTTTATCGGTATGAAAGCATTTTTAAGATCCTGTTTTTTATTCTGCCCGAAAAATCTTGAGGACCTATTATAAGC
>JAZRUP010000204.1:0-4257 GCA_045652645.1 Eubacteriales bacterium
TCTTGATAATTTCACAATAAATATTTCGGGAAGCCACGAGCATTTGTCTGTCGGAGCTCTCGCAGGTGAGGTTTACAAAGGAACCGAAGAGGTCGTCCTTATACAAAATTGCAGAGCGACAAACGGATCCATAAACGTATCCGATTTTTACGGCTCCGTCGGCGGTCTTGTCGCTCATATGTACGGCGTTGATATTTCATCGTGCTACACAGACGTATCAATATCCGCAGAATCCGGAGAAACTTACGCAAGCAGTATAAACATCGGCGGTCTTGCGGGATACGCGTCCGATTCAAACATAAGCAGCTGTGAATCCTACGGCGCCGTATATTCGGAGTCATATACACCCGAAGCAAACGCGGGCGGTCTTATCGGAAGCTTATGCGATTCCGAGGTTAACGCTTGCTATTCCTCGTCCTCGGTCGAGCTTTTCGCTTATACAAGAAGCTCCGAGGACAGATATTACGAAGCTTGCGCAGGCGGTCTTATCGGATACGCCCACAGCATTGCGGACAACGTTTATATAGAAAAATGCCATTGTATAGGAAATGTAACTCTCAAAGGTACATCCAATTTGTACGTAGGCGGATTTATAGGAGAGGCTTCTTCAAACGGAGAATATGCCACACAAATACTAAACTCATATTCAAGCGGATATATACGAATGGCATCTACCATTGCCAATTCCGGCTTCAACGCAAACGGCGCTTACGTAGGCGGCTTTGCGGGTCGCGCATCTCACACTCACATTGAAAAAGTTTATACCACAAGCTCAACCTTGGAGCTCGCGCACTCTGGAACGGCGCCCCTTTGCGTCGGAGGCCTTATAGGAAGCTCCGGAAGTGATGATACCTCCGTATCAAACAGCGTTGCCTTCAGTGAAATTGTGGGAACCGCCGACACGGTCGAATCCTCCAATATCTATATAGGTCGTGTCTGCGGAGGATATTATCCGATAACTATCTATAATTGTTATTACGATGAGGACAGTAGATTCTATATCACGTACAACGGGGAAAATGTTGAACACCAAATAACTAATGAAACCCCCGTAAATTCCGACGAATATTCTTCCTCGGGCTTTTACCTCTCGACCCTTGGATGGGGTCTTGATGTTTGGAACTTTTACGGTTCGAACTCTCTGCCTCAGCTCCCCCGCTCCGCGTACGCGGCGCCCGAAAGCGGACATTAAAAATCTCATACGTTCCGAACGGTTTTCCGTTCGGAACTTTTTTATGTATCGGTATAAAAAATTATCGAATCGTTTACTTGACTTATAAGTTGCAATATGATAAAATGATAATTAATATTTCTCATATTATAATTTGAAAGGAATCTTTCGCCAACGCGAGAGCCAAGACCGTAAACATGAAAAAAAGCAAACGAAACTTATTTTTTCACCACGCTCTGACAGCATTGCTTATGATCTCGTGCGTTTTTACCGTTTCCTGTGAGAAAGAGCCTGTTATAATAGAGGGGAAATCAGCTTACGATATAGCTGTTGAAAACGGATTTGTCGGAAACGAACAAGAATGGCTTGATTCTCTGAAAGGAGAGAACGGCAAAGACGGCTTGAACGGTAAAGACGGAGAAAACGGTAAAGACGGAGAAAACGGAAAAGACGGCCTGAACGGAAAAAGCGCTTACGAAACCGCCGT
Source organism: Eubacteriales bacterium (assembly GCA_045652645.1). Taxonomy (GTDB): domain Bacteria; phylum Bacillota; class Clostridia; order Oscillospirales; family CAG-272; genus RGIG3994. Next base: position 1,659 of record JAZRUP010000204.1, read on the forward strand.
TGAAAACGGTTTCACGGGCTCCGAGGAGGATTTCATCATATCTCTCGGAATGAATACGTTCAATTATGATATTTCGGCGAAAAGCGCCGAGTTTTCCTCTCTTTTTAACGGTAAGGATAATATTGATTCGTTCCTTTATTTTACCGACCCCCATCTTCCCGACTTAACAAGCTCAAAAGCGAAAAACTATATAAATTTCATCAAAGAAGTCTACGAATCCACCCCAACATCATTCCTTGTCTGCGGAGGAGATTGGCTTAACTCTCATAACACGCAAGAGGATGCTTGTTTTAATCTGGGATATATAAATGGTATTATGAGCAGCCGCTTTGACCGATATTATCCTGTGCTTGGAAATCACGATACGAACTATCAAGGAGTAAAGGACGAAAATTCGGAAAGCAACACAGGCGTTTTATCAAACGGCACCGTATCAGGGCTTTGGTATCGTGATACCGCAAGCGCATATTATTCATTCAACACAGCAAACGCAAGGTATATAGTTCTCGACACGGGACTTGATTTGAGCACGACTCACAGTGAGTATGACAATGATCAAATAAAATGGTTCGCGAACGAGCTTATAAAAAATGACACGAAAAACAACGCTGTGTTTATGCATATGTCATGGAAAACAAACGATAACAACAGTATGACGCCGTTTGTATCCGCCGCTTATGATATTATGAAAGCGTACAACGCCAAAGCCACATACTCTTTTAACGGTGAAACATACGATTTTTCGGCTTGTATCGGAAATATCTCGTTTATTATATCGGGGCACTCTCACCGCGATGAACAAATTGAGATAAATGGCGTTCCCGTAATCATAACGGCAGCACTCAAAACAGGAGACGTCCCCCTTCTTGACCTTGTTTTGGTAGACTGGGACGGCGGACGGGTTTATTTGACGCGTGTAGGCGATGGAGAGAACAGAACGGTCAATATGTTTGATCCTTCTTAATTTAAATCTAAAACAGATCAAAAAATAAAATTATATTCGGAGGCTCAAAATGAGCGATATTAAAGACTTGAAGCTTGCCCCCTCGGGCAGAGATAAGATCGATTGGGTAGCGTCCTATATGCCCGTACTCTCGGGTATCAGAAAACGCTTTGCCGAGGAAAAGCCCTTTGCGGGTCTTAAAATTTCAACGTCAATACACCTTGAGGCAAAGACCGCCTATCTTGCGGAAACTCTCCGCGAGGGCGGCGCCGAGCTTTACGTTACGGGCTGCAATCCCCTCTCAACTCAGGACGACGTTGCCGCGGCGGTAGCCGCGGGCGGCATCGAGGTTTTCGCGCGCCACGGCGTTTCGGGCGAGGAATACGAGGAGCATCTAAAAAAAGCTCTCTCCTGCAAGCCCGACCTCATAATCGACGACGGCGGCGATTTCACTCTCCTGCTCCACGGAGAGTGCCGCGAGCTTGGGGTAAACCTCATCGGCGGCTGCGAGGAAACGACGACGGGCATCCACCGTCTGCGCTCACGAGAGGCGAGAGGCGAGCTTGATTACACTATGATCGACGTCAACGACGCCGACTGCAAGCATCTTTTCGACAACCGTTACGGTACGGGGCAGTCGACTCTCGACGGCATTATGAACACGACGAATCTTGTTATCGCGGGCAAGACCGTGGTCGTCGCGGGCTACGGCTGGTGCGGGCGCGGTATCGCTATGAGAGCTAAAGGTATGGGAGCTGTCGTTATCGTGACCGAGATCGACCCCATCAAGGCTATTGAGGCGGTCATGGACGGATTCTCCGTTATGACTATGGACGATGCCGCGCCTCTCGGCGACCTCTTTATTACGGCAACGGGATGTAAGGACGTCATCGTCCGCCGCCATCTTGAAAAGATGAAGGACGGCGCGCTTCTTTCTAACAGCGGTCATTTTGACGTTGAGATAGACAAGGTCGCGCTCGCGGATATGGCTGAATCTGTCAAGCTCCGCAAGCCGAATATTATGGGATATTATCTCCCCGACGGACGTATTTTGAACCTTCTCGCCGAAGGACGTCTCGTCAACCTCGCCGCGGGTAACGGACATCCCGCCGAAATTATGGATATGTCGTTCTCGATACAAGCGCTCTGCCTTGAACATCTTGCGAAAACGCGCGGAACGCTCAAAAACAAGCTCTACCCCGTTCCCCGCGAGATCGACGAGCTCGTAGCCTCGCTCAAGCTCTCCTCAATGGGCAAGACCATCGACGTTCTCACCGACGAGCAGTACGAATATTTGCATTCATAACCTTTAATCGCGAAGCATATAAAAGTTTTCGCCAGCCTTTTTTAAAAGGCTGCACGGATCCAACGCCGTGTAGCGTTGGTCGCGCTCCGCAGAGCGCGAAATTCCCTATTCGCGTTAAAGAAAAAGCAAGCGAAAAATTGGGAATTTTTAATTCCTAATTTTTGGCTTGTCTTTTCAGCAAAGAAAACGAACGGTTAAGGTAAGCTTCGCTTCTGTCAGAGAACTATACGTATAAATTTGCTTACATAAATATTATCAGCATAATTCGATAGCTTCTTTGCTGAAAAACCACCCCAAAAATTAGTAACTTCGTTACCAATTTTTAGGTTGCTTTTTCTTTGACGCAAAGG
>JAZRUP010000205.1:0-4953 GCA_045652645.1 Eubacteriales bacterium
GAAAATCTCTTGACAAAATCGTAGTTTATGGTATAATGAAATCAGGAATGATTCCTAACATGAAAGGCGGTTGGACCTTATGCTGAAACATTCCAAGCAACGAGAGGCGATTTTGAAAAATCTTCGCAGTCGTTATGATCACCCCAATGCAGACATGATTTTAGTAAGCATTCGGGAAGAAATTCCGAATATCAGTCTCGGAACAGTCTATCGCAATTTAGCTTTGCTGACAGAAACGGGAGAAATTCTGAAAATCGGTCCCGCAGAAGATGGCAAAGAGCGTTACGATGGACATACACATCCGCATTCGCATTTCTTCTGCGAAGATTGCGGGAAGATCGAAGACATCAGCGAATTTTTCAATGCCGTTCATTTGGAAGAACAGCTTCATATTCAGATTCATGAAGCAAACATCACGCTCAAAGGATTGTGCAGAGCGTGCTTACAAACAAAATCAAATTAAATTATTTACATTAAACATTTCAGGAGGATTTTATTATGGCAAAATACGTATGCAAAGTATGTGGTTATATTCATGAAGGAGACAGCGCTCCCGAAAGATGCCCCCAGTGCAAGGTTCCCGCTGATAAATTCACAAAGCAGGAAGAGGGAAATCTTACTTGGGCAGCAGAGCACGTTGTAGGCGTTGCAAAGGGCGCACCCGAAGCAATTATAGAGGGTCTCAGAGCTAACTTTATGGGTGAATGCACAGAGGTCGGTATGTATCTCGCAATGGCGAGAGTAGCTCACAGAGAGGGCTATCCCGAGATCGGTCTTTACTGGGAAAAGGCAGCTTATGAGGAAGCGGAGCACGCGGCAAAGTTTGCTGAGCTTCTCGGCGAGGTCGTAACCGACAGCACAAAGAAGAACCTCGAGATGCGCGTTGAAGCAGAGAACGGCGCGACTGCAGGTAAGTTCGAGCTCGCTAAGATGGCGAAGGAGCTGAACCTCGACGCTATCCACGACACAGTTCACGAGATGGCTCGCGATGAGGCTCGTCACGGCAAGGCATTCGAGGGACTGCTTAACAGATATTTTAAGTAATTCTTAAAAGTCAATAAACATAAGGCATTGAAGCAACAAAGAGCGACCTTGCGGTCGCTCTTTGTTGCTTTAATTATGAAGATTGAAAATTTTTTCTTTTATAAGATCTTTTACAGATATTTTATCCTTTGAAAAATCGAAGCCGAAGGAAATGATGCATTTTTCGTCGTCAGAGGATATAGCCATATCGAGAGCTGAAAGAGAGAGCCTATTAAGCACGATAAGCTCATGATGTCCGAGATAAAAATTTTCCGCGATAACGTAGATCAGCACATTGTCCTTATCGTCTGTGTAGAATGAAATTTCCGCGCCCTCAAACACAGAAAAACGAATACAAGCCGCCGCAAGATCCAGAAAATTATCAAGCTTCTTACGGCTCTTTTCTTTGAAAAACGGATCGGCTTCAATTATTTTGCGAAGCTCACGGAAATTGCTGTGCGAGAAGTTGATAAGCTTCTTTGAGCTTTTGTTTTGAAGCTCGAAAGTTTTTTGAAAAAACGGCGTGTATTTGAATTTGATTTCTTCGTCAAGTATACTCATAAAAAATCTCCTAAAAAATAAAAAGGTGCGATCTCAATGAGAACGCACCGAAAAATGCGTTTCCATTGCTACCACACAATCATTAACAAATTCTGGATACCCATCCATCATACGTCAACATTCGGAAATCGCATTTTTGCCATATCCATTGTTGACATATGAAATAGGGTATAATCATAAAGCCCTCAAAAAAGAGAGGGGTCTCCAATAAAATTTGTTAATTGAATTGTGTGGTGTATATAGTATAACACTTTTTTGGGGAATTTTCAAGAGGTGTTTTAAATATTTATAAAAAATAGCTTTTCTCCGCCGAAACGGAGAAAAGCTTCGATAATTATGTTTAATCTCTTCTTCGTCCGCCCACGATCAGCAAAAGTCTGAGTATCTGGGCGAGCGAAACGAGAAGCGCGGCGACGTACGTCATAGCGGCGGCGGACAAGACTTTTTTTGCCGAGCCGACCTCATCACGAGTAAGGATAGCGTCGCGGTCGAGAGTTTTGAGCGCTCTTGCGCTCGCGTTGAACTCAACGGGGAGAGTAACGAGCTGAAATACAGCCATTAAAGAAAAGAGAAGGACACCGAAAATGGCGAGAGGATAGCTTCCCATTAACAAACCGATAAGAATAAAAATGGGGGATATGCTCGTGCCGAAATTTGTTACGGGGATTATCGCGGTACGTATTTTTATAGGCGCATAGCTTTCCGCGTGCTGGATCGCGTGTCCGACCTCGTGAGCGGCGACGCCTATAGCCGCGACTGATGAGCTTCCGTAAACGGGATCTGAAAGTCTAACAGTGTTTGAGCGAGGATCGTAGTGATCCGACAGCTCTCCAGAAATACGATCGATCTTAACGTCATAAAGTCCGTTTTTATCGAGTATCATACGGGCGACGTCGGCGGCGGTCCGTCCGCCGCTGGTCATAACCGTTGAATATTTATTAAAAGTGGTCTTTACCTTGATCTGAGCGACCATTGCGATAAGTATCGCCGGAAGAACGAGAACCAAATACCAATAGTCAATGAAAAGCCAAAGCATAATTACCTCCAAAAGTGGTTAATATACATATATTAACATATATTTTAGAATTTTCTATGATGAATTTATGATTTTTTCAAAAATACTGTTGACAACTCGATAATATTATGCTAACATTCAATTGAAAATATTATTTTTAATATAAAGGAGAAAAATATGGAACTTAAGGGATCTAAGACCGAAAAAAATCTTTACGCTGCGTTTGCGGGTGAGAGCCAGGCAAGAAACAAATACACGTATTTTGCGTCTGTTGCTAAAAAAGAGGGCTACGAGCAGATAGCCGCTATTTTTGAAGCTACTGCCAACAATGAAAAGGAACACGCAAAACTGTGGTTCAAGGCGCTTGGCGCTCTTAATGACACTGCCGCAAATCTGAAATCCGCCGCTGAGGGCGAGAACTATGAGTGGACTGAGATGTACGCTGAATTTGCGAAGGACGCTGAGGAAGAGGGCTTTACCGCTCTTGCGGCTCAGTTCAGACTTGTCGCGCAGATCGAAAAGTCTCACGAGGAGAGATACCTCGCGCTTCTTAACAATGTTGAGATGCAAAAGGTTTTTGAAAAGAGCGAGGAGATCATGTGGGAGTGCCGCAACTGCGGACATCTTGTAATTGGCAAGAAAGCTCCTAAGGTTTGCCCCGTTTGCGCGCATCCTCAGGCTTATTTCGAAGAGAGAAAAGAGAATTATTGATTTTTTGTAAAAAAGCCGCCGTGCTAATTCGTGAACTGCTCCAAATTGTACGGACAGCACCGAAACAGCCTTCATGGCAGCAAATATTAAAATTAAGCAACGAACTGACATCGCTCTTTGAGTGGTGTCAGTTTGTTTTAAGTTTAATACGTTCGTTATTGCAGAAGCATATGTACTCTGCGGTAGCCGCTTCTGGATGCCTCAAAGATCCGGCACATTTTTCTGATTGAATATTTGTCCTTATGACGATAGATCACCATATATTTTACGCTTGTCCTATCTTCCTTTCTGTGAGCTATAGAAAATTACGCAATAATTCAACGCCCGTTTTTAAACGCTTGTTTTCATAGTTGTATAGACGGTGAAAAAACGTATACTTCTGGAAACAACGCTAATGTGGAGATTTTCAATTCCGATAAGGCGATCGATAAGCCTACGGAAGCTATAACACTCAATCAAGGCGTATTTAAGCTTACGGCAACCTCCGCAAGCATCAAGGGATTGACAACGCACTCTTACGGTGAACTCGAGGAACAAGATGACGCAACCTGTATGGGAGAAGGCACGATAGCTTACTATGAGTGTGCGGACTGCGGCGGATTTACAGCAGTCGGAGCGCTCCTCGCTCTCGTAGCTCTCACAGGCGCTGCTCTCGTTATCAAGAAGAAATAATTGATCACGATACATAATTAAAGTTAATAATTAACTTGCCCCCCCTTGCGTATTTCCGCAAGGGGGTTTTTCTGCTGTAATTTGAAAATCGAAATTAAGCAAAATTGATTAAGTAAAAAATCGTCAAAATCAACAAAAAGGTTTGCAAAAAAATGGATAATACGGAGAAAACGTCAAGATTGTATTGCTTTTTGGATAAGAATGGTGTATAATATATGCAATTCTTAAATACTTGAAAGGAGTATTGATTATGAACTTAAAGAAAACATTAAGCCTTATCCTCGCGCTCGTTATGATCGCGGCGACTTTTGGCGTTATCGCCATTCCCGCAGCCGCCGAAGATAACGTCGCGGCAGGAGGAAACGCTGCTACTACATATGCGGCGGACACTTCTTGGTATGAGGCAGACACAAACGCAACAGAGTACACTCTCTGGACAGCAGATCAGCTCGACGGACTTGCAAAGCTCGTAAACGACGGTACTTGCAATTTCGAGGGCAAAACAATTAAGCTCGGCGCGGATATCGCATACAACAGCGGTGTATTCACAGTAGCTGAAGACGGCTCTGCCCTTTATAACGGCGAGGCTGTAAGCGAGACCAACGCTCCCAGAGCTTGGCCCGTAATAGGTTATACGACTACTGCTCTCGGCAGCGACCAAAACTTCACAACAACCCCGGATCTGTATAAAACTCTATTCAAGGGCAACTTTGATGGCTGCGGACACGCGATATCTGGACTCTATTTCAGCGACAACACACGTTTTAACGTAGGTCTTTTCTCGATATTCACCGGAAAAGAGTTGAAGAATACGTCTATTCTTAACTCCTATTTGCGTTCGAAAGGCGGAATGGGCTCTTTTGCTGGACAGATAGACCGTGAATTCTCAAAAGATCTGCCGATTGAAAATCCCCCGTCAGGTCAATACAGTGTAACACTTGAAAATCTCTATTCTAACGCATATTTGGTTG
>JAZRUP010000206.1:0-14873 GCA_045652645.1 Eubacteriales bacterium
GCCAAAAGCAACGTCATCCTCAACAATAGTCGCCACAAGCTGATTGTCAGGGTTCTGGAACACCATTCCTATATTTCTGCGAACATCAATAAGATCAGCCTCGGTCATCTTTTCCGCGTCAAGCTCAAATCCCGCGATGGTGATCTTACCCTTCGTCGGTTCAAGTATCATATTAAGCAGCTTCGCAAATGTGGATTTTCCCGAACCGTTGCGTCCTATGACCGCAACGTAGCTTCCCTCCTCGATCTCAATACTGAGATCTGAAACAGCAGGAATATGAACTACGTCATCATCATAAGAAAAGCTGAGATTTTCTACTTTTATAAATGCTTCTTTCAAGTTTTTTCTCCAACATTCATTTTATTTGGCAGTCCAGCGCGCTGAGCCACCGCATGGCAAATACGCGCCCGACTTTTTTACGGGCAGGGTTATCTCTCCCGCGTCGCAGAAGCCACCGTAACGCTTTTTGACGTTAAGCTCCAGAAGATAGCTCATCGTGAGCGGCGAAAGTCCCGTAGTATAAGAATTGATAAGGAAGAAGAGAGGCTTGTCCGACAGGACCTTAGCTGTCAGCGAAACAAATTCGTCTATACACTCCTCAAGCTTCCATATCTCACCGTTCGGCCCTCTTCCGTAAGAGGGCGGGTCCATAATAATGGCATCGTACTTATTCCCGCGTCTGATCTCGCGTTCGACGAACTTTTTGCAGTCATCAACGATATACCGTATCGGGGCGTCCGCAAGCCCGGACAGAGCCGCGTTCTCCTTTGCCTGCGCTACCATTCCCTTCGCGGCGTCAACGTGTACGACCGAGGCTCCGGCGGCAGCAGCCGCAACAGTAGCTCCTCCCGTGTACGCAAAAAGATTAAGTACCTTTATGGGTCGATCTGCTTTTTTTATAAGCTCCGAAAACCATTCCCAGTTAGCCGCCTGCTCGGGAAAAAGACCCGTATGCTTAAAGCCCATCGGTTTTATAAGGAAACGAAGCTCTCCGTAATTTATAGTCCAGCTCTCGGGGAGTCTGTTCTGTAACCACGCGCCGCCGCCGCTTGAAGAACGCTTGTAAGATGCATCCGCGTTTTTCCATTCGGAACCTCTCTCCGCGTGCCATATTATCTGCGGGTCAGGACGGATGAGCGTGTATTTTCCCCAACGCTCAAGCCTCTCTCCGTCGGAAGCGTCAAGCAAAGTATAATCTTTCCATTTATCTGCTGTCCACATTGTGTTTACCTTTCACTTTATGTTATAGTATTTCGCAAGCCTTGACCCGCCCGAATGAGCGTGGCATATGGCTATCGCAAGCGCGTCTGCCGTGTCGTCGGGCTTAGGGGGCGCGGGAAGATTTAAAAGCATGGTAACCATAGTTATTATCTGATTTTTTTCGGCGCGTCCGTAACCTACGACCGATTGCTTTACCTGAAGCGGAGTATATTCGTGAAGCTCGAGGCCCTCTCTGTGCCCTCTGCAAATAATAACGCCTCTTGCCTCGGCAACGGTTATACCGGTTTTTTGGTTGGTATTCCAGAAAAGCTCCTCAACCGCCAAATGCTCGGGTTTAAACTTTTCTATTATTTCTTTAAGCTGATCGTCGATAGAAACAAGCCTTTCGTGCGTAGGCATACCCGCGGGAGTACGGATGGCTCCGTATCCGAGGGTCTTAAATTTTGAGCCTTGATATTCAATTACACCCCAACCGACTATAGCAAGTCCCGGGTCGATGCCAAGTATTCTCATAAAAACACAATTCCCCCATAATAATCCAATTTATATTATAGCACAACATCGCGGAATAGTCAAATCATTTTATTAAAGTTTATAATATATATTATAAATATTTCTTATTATGTTAAACTTTTTTATTGTAATGTAAATAATATAAAATCGGGATTTACAATTTATGTTTATTATGATATAATATTTATAATTATGTTTTACAGAGGTAAAAAAATTGCAGATAATTAAATTTTCAGCAGAAGACAGGCTTGAACTAAAAAAGCCGCACCCCTGCGGCTCGAAGCTGTTTAAAGTGGCTCGAGTCGGAAGTGATGTCAGAATAATCTGTCTCGGATGCGGCAGAGATATGACTATTGACAGAATAAAACTCGAAAAATCAATAAAAAAAGTAATTTCGGCAACCGTTGCCGACGGAGGACAAGCAAATGAACGATAGGTCCGAAATTTCTACCCCTCTTTTGGGCGAAAAAAAGACTTTTAAAGAAAAAGTCAAGCAAATAATAAAGGAATATTGGTATCTTGGACTTGCTTTTATTATCCCTGCTCTCATAATGTATCTTATTTATGTGGCGATGGGCATTCATCCCATCGGTGAGGGGTCCGTTCTCGTGCTTGACCTTAACGGTCAATACGTCAGCTTCTTCGAGGCGCTTCGCCATTTTATTTATGGTGACGCAAGTCTTCTTTACTCGTTCGCGAGAGCACTCGGCGGCGAATTTATGGGAATGTACGCTTATTATCTCGCGAGCCCGTTCTCATATTTAGTCGCGCTTTTTCCGCAAGATCTGATACTTGAAGCATTATTGCTTATATTTTTGATAAAAACAGGCTTTTGCGGATTCACTTTCGGTTTTTATCTTCACAAAACAAATAAAGATCACCGCAAATTCAATAAGACCGCGGTGATCTCATTCTCAATACTTTACGCCCTCTCTGCATACTGTGTCGTTCAGCAGCACAATACGATGTGGATAGACGCCGTAATGTGGCTGCCTCTTGTAACGTACGGAATAGAAGAACTTATAAAGAAAGGACATTTTAAAGTCTACGTTATATTCCTTGCTCTTACCGTTATGAGCAATTTCTATATCGGATGGATGGTGTGCATCTATTCTGCCGTATATTTCTTCGTTTATTATTTTATGCACAACGAAAAAGACCGCAACAATCCTTACCGTGAGGAAAAGCATTTTGCAAGATCATTTCTACGAATGGGGCTTTTCTCACTTATCGCGGTCGCAATTTCCGCAGTCATAATACTGACGGCTTATTATTCCCTCTCGTTTGGCAAAAACACGTTTTCAAATACGAACTGGGCGCTTGAGATGAGATTTGACATTCTCGATATGTTCGCCAAATTTTTGCCCTCATCTTACGATACGGTTCGTCCCGAAGGCTTACCCTTCGTTTATTGCGGAGTTATAACGCTTTTGCTCGTTCCTCTGTTTTTCTGCTCAAACCGTTTTTCCGTAAGAGAAAAAATACTGTCGGGCGTATTTATAGCCTTCTTCATTTTAAGCTTTGCGATAAGTCCCGTTGACATCTTCTGGCACGGGTTCCAAAGACCCAACTGGCTCAATTATCGCTACAGCTTTATGCTGTGCTTCTTCCTGCTCGTCATAGCGTATAAAGCTCTGCTCGAACTATCACGAACATCATCAAAAAGCTTGTTGTCGATCGGCAGCTTTTTAATCCTTGCCATTGGAATAGTCCAAAAAATGGACTTGGAAACTTATATCCTTGATAATTCCGACCAAAAAAATGCCATAATCAAATGGTCTGAAGGCAAGCTTATGACGCTTGAATGTATCTGGCTTACAATTATATGCCTGATTTCTTATCTGGTTATACTTTCAGCAATAAAAAGGTCAAAAGCCAAGCGAAACATTTCGCTGATAATGGTCATCGTTATATCTCTTGAGGTGTTCGCAAACGGACTTTTCTGTTGTCTATCCCTTGGAAAAGACGTGATCTATACTTCATATACCTCATATCACGATAATATAGATCCTTTAAAGGAAACAGTTTCCGCGGTAAAGGATTCCGACAGCTCATTCTACAGACTCGAAACAATAGCTCACAAAAAAGCGAACGATAATATGGCTCTTGACGTGTTTGGAATGACAAACTCAACCTCTACCCTGAACGCAACGACTATTAGATTCCTCTCCAATATGGGTTATGTGGGGAAATCTCATGAATCAAGATATTATGCTGGAAATCTTCTCGCGGATTCTCTTCTCAACGTAAAATATGTTTTAGCGGGAGAGGAAAACACTTCCGCCGAATATAAAACAGATAAAGCTCTGCTTTCCGATTCAAGATTTTATTCTCTGTATCACTCCGACAAAAACTATTCTGTTTATGAAAATCTTTATTATCTGTCGCTTGGATATGCGGTAGATGCAGATATTAAAGGGCTTGATCTCGGAAAATATCATAATCCGTACGACCGTTTAAATAACATAGTTACAAAAATGCTCGGCGAAACGGAAACGGTTGAAGTTTTCAAAGAAATAACCGAATACTCCTACTCAACAACAAATATAACGGAAAGTGTTCAAGAACCTACTGAAACCTCCAATTACAAGTACGCTTTCACTAATTTTGAAAAAACCGACCAGGAAAAAAGCGCATCCGTAAAATACACTTTCACGCTTCCGTCAGATGTAAATGAATCCCAGTATGTATATTTCTATCTGCCAAGTGAATTCCAACGCGAATTTGTATTTTCAGCTCCAAAAGGCTCATACGGCGAGGTCTTTGGAGGAGAAGCCACGCGCGCTTTGTTCGTTGGAGAAATAAAGCCACGCGCTTCCGCAAGCGTAACCCTATCTCTTAAAGAAAACAATCTGTACGTAACAGAAGACGTTCCTCTTTTCTATTATTTAGATTACAACACTTACGTTGAAGTTATGGAAAGGCTGGACGATTCGTTGCTTGAAATAGAGGAAGGCTTTTCTGACGACCGTCTTAAGGGTTCTATAAATACAAAGAACGCGAATTCAACTATCTTTACTTCCATTCCTTATGATGCGGGATGGATAGTCAAGGTTGACGGAAAACAGGTCAACACTTACGGAATTCTCACTGACTCTACTCTTGAAGCAACAAAATCGGCAGACGGCGCGCTCCTTGCTTTTGATATTGAAAAAGAAGGAGATCATACCGTAGAACTCATTTACAGACCTAAAGCATTTACTATCGGGCTTACAATAACCGTTACAGCTATCATTGTTTTTATTTTGATAATTATATTTGAAAAACCGCTTAATAAGATCTGCGGAAAAATATTTTTCCCACTGACCGTCCCAACAACTCCTCCCGCAGATAAGAACGGCGATAATAAAGAAGACGATAATAAAGAAAATGATCAGAATGGTAAAAAAACGATTTTGGTGCCACCGGCAGAGCAAGGAGAAACGCCCAAAGGTCTTGAACCCTCGATCCCGCTAAAGGCTATGAAATTTGAGAAAGCCACTCTCATTGAGCCTATTGACGGAAATGAAAGTAACAAAACTAAAAACGGAGATATTGACTGATGTTTTATTATATCAAAGGTCCTCTCGCTTATAAGGATACCTCTACAGCGGTCATTGAGGCGGGGGGAGTAGGCTACAAAATGACCGTTAGCCAAACCACGATAAACTCCCTGCCTTCTGTTGGCGGCACAGTAAAGCTTTATACGCATATGTCCGTCAGGGAGGACGGAGTTGAGCTTTTTGGCTTTTATTCGCTTGAGGAGCTTTCATCGTTTAAGCTTCTTATAAACGTTTCGGGTGTCGGTCCGAAGGTGGCTGTCAGCATACTTTCCTTCCTCACTCCCGACAAATTTATTCTGGCGGTATCATCCGAGGACGCTAAAACACTCGCAAAGGCAAACGGAGTCGGAGCTAAGACCGCCGCGAGGATCATTCTTGAACTTAAGGACAAGCTTCCGCAGCTCGGAAGCGTAAGTATGGGTGATGTTTCGGCAGGCGCCGCGGCATCCTCAACACTCGGAAGCGCGTCAAGCGACCTGTCCGATGCTATTGAGGCGCTTTCCGCAATAGGTTACACAAGATCCGAAATAATGACAGCGCTTCGCGGAGTCGATACTTCAAATATGTCGCTTGAGGAAATATTCAAGACGGCAACAAAAAAGCTTATGAAGTAATTTACGGAGGTATATATGAACGAAGAACTTGATTTTGAAAACCGAATAACCTCGACATCTTATACCCCCGACGACACAGATATCGAGCAGTCTCTCCGCCCAATATCCATTTCGGAATATGTTGGTCAGGAAAAGGTTAAGGAAAATCTCAAAATTTATATGGAAGCGGCAAAACGCAGAGGCGAATCTCTCGACCATGTTCTGCTATACGGCCCTCCGGGACTCGGTAAGACCACTCTTGCTCATATAATAGCTGCTGAGATGGGGGTCAATATAAGGATAACCTCGGGACCCGCTATTGAACGTCAAGGCGACCTTGCCGCGCTTCTCACGAATCTCAATCAAGGTGACGTTCTCTTTATTGACGAGATACATCGCCTCTCTCGCGCGGTCGAGGAAATCCTCTATCCCGCGATGGAAGATGGCTCTCTTGATATAATCATAGGCAAAGGGCCCGCGGCGAGAAGTATCCGCATAGACTTACCTAAATTCACGCTTATAGGAGCTACGACGAGAGCCGGTCAGCTTACGTCCCCCTTGCGCGACAGATTCGGAGTTATGTTCCGTCTTGAGCTTTACACAAAAGAGGAGCTTGCCTCGATCATAGTCAGAAGCGCGACGATACTCGGAGTTGAAATATCGGGCGACGGAGCTTATGAGATAGCATCCCGTTCACGAGGCACACCCCGACTCGCCAATCGACTCTTAAAACGTGTACGTGACTTCGCCGAGGTCAAGGGCAGCGGTGAAATTGACGCGAAAATAGCCTGCTACGCGCTTGACCGGCTTGAGATCGACGAGTTGGGTCTTGACAATATAGACAGAATGATGCTAAAAGCCATAATCGACTGCTACGACGGCGGTCCTGTGGGTCTTGAAACGCTCGCGGCTACGATCGGCGAGGAAGCGGTCACGCTCGAGGACGTTTACGAGCCATATCTTATGCAGATAGGCTTCCTTTCAAGAACTCCCCGAGGCAGATGTGTCACGCGCCTTGCGTACGAGCATCTTGGGCTCAAGCCTAAAGCCTCAAAAAGCACGGAACAGATCGACATTTTTGATAATTAAACAAAAAGAGCACTTATAACAAACGGTGTGGTTTAGTTATGAGTGCCCTTTTTTATCACGTCGTTATTGTAATCGGAATAACGACTCACATTTATAATGCCTTATATTTCGGCAATGTTTATTTTCATCCTCGTTCTCTCTGCGCTGACTCCGTGTACCTCAATAGAATAATCAAGCTCAAGTGTACCGTCTGTCAACAGACGGTTTTTGACCTGCGCCGTATGTATACACACCTCAAAAGTCATAAAAGGAGTCGTATATAAGCAAATATGACGCTTTCCTGACTCAAAGACCATAGCTGTAGATACGCTTCCACCGCGCATCATTGAAACAAGGTCCTTTGACAGCTCCTCAAACACAATGGAAACACCTGTCTGCTCTCCGTCAAAAAGATCGCTGTCGTCATAATCAAGGCTTATCCTTCCGTTTCTTGACGTAATCGTTCCTTCTGTCGTAAATTTTATCGTTTCGTGTTGTGTTTCATTGTCTTCACCGTTCTCCACAGGAAGCTTCGCGATGAGAGCCTCTGAATTGTCGTACTTTTCCGATTCAACGGTTATTTTAACTTTTTTCTCAAAATCAATCATAAAAATTACCATGGCTTTCGTTTGCGAAAGCCCTCCTTTCATGGGGAATTGGGGCTGATTTTGCGTAGCAAAATCGTTGTTGTAAGACAACGAAAGCCACAAAACCCGCGTGAAAAAGAATTTTTCACGCTAAATCCTTAGTAAAATATTAATGCATTTATTATATATCATATATCGTTTTTTGTCAATCGGGTATTTACTTTTTAAGCTTTTTATGATACAATATATTTATCATAATGAACGGAGGAAACAGTTTTGTCCGACAGAGAAAGATTTGTTGAAATTTTCAGAAGCACGATAAAGCGAGAGGGGGCTGACAAACTCCTTGAATGGCTCTGCTCCCCATATTGCGACTTCTTTTCAGCGCCCGCCAGCACCCGTTTTCACGGCTCAATCCGAGGCGGACTTTGCGCGCATTCGCTTAATGTTTACGATTGCCTTTGCGATTATATGAAGAACACCGAAATTGGCAAGAGTCTTCGAGACCGAGAGGGAAATCCCTACACGCAGGAGAGCCTTGCTATCGCTGCGCTTCTTCACGACCTTTGCAAGGTCAATTTCTATAAAGAAACGACCAGAAACGTCAAAAAGAACGGCGTATGGGAAACAGTTCCTTATTATTCCATAGAAGATAATCTTCCATACGGTCACGGTGAAAAATCAGTATATATGATATCGGGATATATGAAGCTCACGCGCGACGAGGCTTTCGCCATACGTTTCCATATGGGCTTCTCTGTCGGCTCCCCTGAGGATAGGGGAACTATCGGAAAGGCGCTTGAAATGTTCCCTCTCGCGTATGCCGTAGCTATCTCTGATATGGCTGCTTCCTATTTTAAGGAAGGTATGCCGGAGGAATCCAACTGATGACGGATATAGAGCTTGTAAACGCCGCCATTGAGGCAACAAAGCGAGCTTATGCCCCCTATTCGGGATTTTTCGTAGGGGCGGCTCTGCTTGCTGACAGCGGAAAGGTATATATTGGCTGTAATATAGAAAATTCTTCGTTCTCCGTTACGAACTGTGCCGAACGCACCGCGCTTTTCACAGCACTTGCTGACGGTGCCCGAAAATTCAAAGCTATCGCTATCGCGGGCGGAAAAAACGGAGAAATTTCCGAGCCCTGCCCTCCTTGCGGAGTTTGCCGACAAGCACTCTCAGAGTTTTGCGAAAAGGATATGAGAATACTTATCGCCAAGCCCAACGGGTACGATGAATACACTCTCGGTGAGCTTTTACCTAAAAGCTTTGAGCTGTAAAATTTTTTATAATCAAAAATTAGCCTCGGCATCTTAATACCGAGGCTAATTTTATTTCATTATACTGTCTCTCATCTAAAAGCAAACGGTTTGCTGTATTCACTCGTGTAAAAAGGTCGGCGCGATCAGCTGTTGGGGGGATGCTGACCGCGCCGTGTCTGTTCATATTTTCAGCATATTCACACCAAAAGAAACAGACGTAAAACATCAGACGGCATCGGCATAGAGGGGGACCGACACCAAGAGTGAGTTTGCAAATATTAGATCGAATGCTTGATCAACATTCTTTGATTGAAGAATACTCTATACTTCAAGAGCATTTTACCATAAACTTACCGATATTGCAATATAAAAAGCCACTATATTTACAAATTGTTTACTTTTAATCGCTTTCTTTTACATTAAAATCCACTCCAACCTGCCTGGATATGGATTTTCTCATGCTTTTTGCAAGGTCTAACATGAGTGCTATCGAGACAAATATAACACCCCCTGCTACTTCTTGTATAAAATTAAGCGGTATCTCTGCAAGGCAAGCGATAAGATTTCCTTGTATCAAGGATCCGTAAAGATAATACCCGATAATATTAACAGCCGCTCCAAACAGCATTGCGATACCGTTTCTCACACATAAAAGCTTTCGGGTTTTAGCGGAAAAGATCAAAGTTGACAAAACTTTTATAATAACGGTAGCTGGTATCCATATAGCGTATCCCGAAATAAGATCCGCAAGTCCGCCTCCGATAGCCGCCGCAGCCATAGCATACGGTAAAGGAAGGATCATCGAAGCAACGAAAATAAATCCATCGCCGAGATGTATATACCCGATTCCCGTAGGAACCTTAAAAATGAATGTTCCAATGAAGATAAGCGCTGAAAACAGCCCCGTATAAACAAGTCTGTAAAGAGTTTTGTTCTTTTTCATTATGACTACCCCAAAGAATAAATTTGTTTATATTATACTCTTTCAAAGCCATTTTGTCAATACTCAGGCAAGCTCTTTCCTTAAAAATTCAAGAATTTTTTTCTCTTCTCTTGAAATTTTTACTTGAGAAAGTCCAAGTATTTCAGCGCATTCCTGCTGTGTTAAATTTTTATAAAAACGAAGCTTTACTATATTTTGCCGCAGCTCTGATAATTTCACTACCGACTGCTCAAGCGCAACTCTGTCGCGCGTACGTTCTATGTCGTTGTCAGTGTCGGGCAATCTGCTTTCAAGAGTCATATTGCCGTCCTCATCCGATGGCTCGTAGAGTGACGTTACCGGGGATATCGCATCAAGCGCCATAGCCGCGTCTTCAATACTTACTCCAAGGCTTTCGGCAAGTTCGGAAACTGTTGGATCTCTTCCCTCCTCATTCATTATCCGAGTCTTTGCTCCGAGAAGATCAAGTCCGAGTTTTTTTTGAGCCCGTCCCACCTTTATAAGACCGTCATCACGCAAATTTCGTTTGATCTCTCCCATAATAATAGGAACAGCATAGGTTGAAAACGCGAAGCCTCGTTCAGGGTCAAAGCTTCGTGCCGCTTTGATAAGTCCGAGAGTTCCTATCTGCACAAGATCATCAAACTCTATACCTCTCCCTTTAAAACGCACTGCAATACTCCGTACAAGCCCGGAATTTATCATAACGAGCTTTGTTTCTGCCTCCTCGTCACCTGCTCTCGACCTGAGAACAAGAGATGTGTTGTCGGAATATAAAGCCTCGTCAGATTTCATTTGGGATATCATCTCCTTTTATGAATCGAGTCCCTTTGCGCCGATCTTCTTGATGAGCGTTACTGTAGTTCCCTTTCCAACCCTTGAACGCACGCGGATCCTATCGCAAAAGCTCTCCATAACAGTAAATCCAAGGCCTGAGCGCTCGCTTTCTGCATCTGTCGTGAAAAGAGGCTCGCGCGCCTGCTTTACATCAGGGATCCCGCAACCTCGATCACGTATCTCTATGATCACTTCATTCTCAGCAGTAAACTTTACAGTTATGTAAATAAGCCCCACCGTATCTCGGTACGCGTGTACGATAGCGTTTGTGACTGCCTCCGACACGGCGCATTTTATGTCCGCGAGATCAGTAGTTGCAGGGTCAAGCTGTGAGCAAAATGCTGCCACCGCAGCTCGAGCCATACCTTCGTTTACGGAAAGCGATGGAAGCGTTAGCTTCATTGTGTTTTTTATTTCTGTCTTGCGTCTCATTTTTTCTGTGTCCTTTCTATTTTTATTATTCTTTCAAGTCCCGCAAGGGATAGTATTTTTTTGACTCTCGTATTTGGGTCTATTAAAACAATGACCCCGCCGAGTTTTTTCAAAAGCGCGTAACGCCCCATAATAAATCCAAGCCCCGATGAATCCATAAACTCGATTTTAGAAAGATCTACGGCAACCGTGTGAGGTCTGAGTTTATAAATAAGCTCGTCCGCGTTTTGACGCAGGAAAAGCGCGCTGTGATGGTCGATCTCACCCGAAAGAGTTAATATCAGCCGTCCGTCTTTTAGAATATGTGTAATTTCAGCTCCTGTTTTTATCATTTTCTTGTTTTTGTCCTTCCTTTTTTGTTATTTGATACCATTATAACGCTTTTCCCTTGCGAAAGAAGTCGGAACGTGTAGGCAATAAAAAAATAGCGGAAAGATCCGCTATTTTTTAGTCTGTCGAGAACTCGGTATTGAAACTGATTCTCTATATTATATTGAAGATTTATTGACTCTTATACCAAATCATAAACATCACAAATCCGACAAGGGACAGGACGGCGCCGAGCAAAAACGCAGATCCCAACGAAACTTTTGCCAATGTTCCGAACAACACGCTTGTAGCTGCGCAGATACTATCAATGATTATGGCATAAATACTGAGCTCCGTTGCACGGTTCCCCGACACCACTTGCCTGTTTTGCTGTTCCGTTTGAAGCGGCTGAAAGAGACTGTTGGTCAAATTGAGCAACAGGATCGCAAAAATTGAAATTATAGCACTGTTTGTAAATCCAAGCGTAAAGCAAGACAAAAACGCGACGATATATAAAATTATGCTCACCCGTTTTACACCTTTTTTTCGCGTAAGCGCTCCCGAGAATACACCAAGTATTCCAACCAAAGTGATCACTATATGAACAAAGCCTATGCCTGATGATGACAACCCGCATCTCTCATATTGGATCTGATTCAGGAACACGGTGATCGTTTGGTGTGTCTGGGTCATAAAAGCCACGGCGACAAGGAACAGTATAAGCGTTTTATTTTTTATTATCCGTGAAAAAACTCTCCGAAAATCATTCAAGCATATTTTTCTTTTTTCTTCACTTTTGACTTCTGACAGAAAAAGTGACAGAATAGCAGCCAAACCATAACTGATCACAGTCAGAAGCGCCGCAAGTCTGTAATTATCACCGATCGAAACTGAAAAAACGAAAGAAGCCGCCAAAAGACCCACGGTTCCCAAACTGTTATATATTCCAAAAACCTTTTGACTTTCCCCTTTCGCCGAGGAAAGATAAAGAATACTCGTATCAACACCGGACAAGCCTGCGATCACAAAACTGAGCAATATGCGTTCGAGCAAAAAACCGGTAAACCCATCCGCTCTCCAAAAAACAATTTTTGAAACGAAATAAATTCCGCAGCATAAACACATCGTTTTTTTATAACCGATCTTATCGGCAACGATCCCCCAAGGTAATTCAAATAAGATACATAAAATATAAGAAATACTTTCTATAAGGGTAATCTGAAAAACCGTTACTCCGTTCGCTTGCCGATAGAGTGTGGCAATCGAGCCGTAGAAAACCATGCCTTGCAGCAAGGCAATGGAATACATAAGATATATATTTTTTCTGTTCATAATATAAGTCCTTTCCAAATATAGGCATAACAAAACCGCGCTACCGCAATAGCGCAAAAATGCCTGTTTTTAGATCGGACTAAACATAAAAGTACCTCTTCGGGGAATTATATATGACGTTAAGTTCATTATATCATACTTTTTCTGATATTTCAATAAATATTGAATGTTGAAATATCCACGATCTTATCATATAATAAACAATTAAAACATGGGTATCTGTCAAAGGAAAAAGCTCTGCAAAACACTGATGTTTTTTTGCAAATATCACTCCGCGTAGCTAACGAGCTCGTCAATATCTTTTCTCTTTTTCTCACGAAGACGGTAGCCGTCCTTAGCGTAACCGAGAGTGATAACAAGGCGAACCTCGCCGTCAAGACCGCAGATATTCATTATTTTTTCTGAATCCAGCCAACCGAGTATGCAGGTGGAAAGCCCCTGCGCCGTAGCTTCAGCAGTGATATAGGCGCAGAGGATACCTATATCTATCGAGCGGTAATCGTTCTTTTTGACCTTTGCGCCGAGCGCCGCGCTCGCGACGTACGGCATCTCCGACAAAACGAGCATTACGGGCGCGTCCGAGGCAAATTTATTCATCCCCATTCCCTGAACCGCCTTCGCGACGCTTTTTGCGGATTCTCCGCGGCACACGGTAATGTGATAAGGCTGACCGTTGCACGCGGACGGCGAGAGCCGCGCCGACGCGAGTATTCTCTCAAGCTTCTCCGCTTCAACCGCGCGGTCGGGGTCGTAATTTCGGCAAGACTGCCTGTTTTCAGCTATTTCTGTAAAATTCATAATATTTTCCTTTCAAAAAACATTCTCACCATACAAACGGCAAAATTCTGTATTTTACGCGTTTTTTATATTCAGTATAGCCCTCAAGTCCGGCTTCAAGCACCTTTTCTTCGTTAATTATCCTGACGATAATCACGGGAACGTAGGGCACAAAGCACAAAAGCGCCCACCACGAGCCAAGAACGACGGGGATAGAAAGAAAGAGCCAGACCGTGACCGCGTACATAGGGTGACGGACTATCCCATAAAGTCCTTTGTCTATCACCTTTTGATCCTTTTGAACTTCGACCGTTCTTGAAAGATACGCGTTTTCACGCATCACCTCGGCATAAAGCGCGTACGAGATAAGCAAAACAGCGGACGCGGCAATTACCGCCCACGTCGGAACGCACGACCAACCGAATCTGAAATCAAGTCCCGCGACGACGAATCCCCCGACAAAAAGCAGTCCCGAAACGGCGACGACACCCTTTTGCGCGCTCTCCTCTTCTTTAGCTCCAAGCCGTTTTTTGAGTAGCTCCGGTGCTTTAACGAGTAGAACCGCGCCTAATATCAGCATTGGAATAAACAAAAGACCGATAAAAAGCCAAGCATTCGTATATCCGAACCCGCCCGCGGGGATAAACAGCAATGCCCCAACGAGAAGAAGTCCGACTGCAAATTTTATAAGAGCGTTTAATAACAGTTTCATTTTTACCTCTGTTTATATTTTATATTTTTATAAGGATCGCTCTGCACGGCGCGCCGTCAGAAGCTCCAAGCAAGATAGGCGCGGCATTAAGAAGATAAACTCCTTCCGAAACATCAGATAATCTAATTCCTTCAAGAAGCACTGTTTCAACACCCAAAAGTAATTTATGAACCGCCATAGGCTCGTCTTCCGGTCCAACCGTTTGGGATTCGTTTCCGAAAAGCACGACGCCGGATGCTGCGATAACCTCGGCGGATTCAAGAGAGAGCGTTGCCCTTCCCTTTATAAGTATTCTTTTTGCCGCTTCGTGGCAGATCGCCTCAGCTTTTGTCAAAATACTTTTTATATCGTTGGCGCTTATAGTTCCGTTATGCTCGGCAACGTAAGCGTATCCGACTGTTTTATCCAACGGAATATCGTCTATATTTGCTCCGTCCTCGATAAAATGCGACGGCGCGTCTATATGAGTGCCGTTATGAGCGCACATAGAAAAACCTGTCAAATTGTAAACATCTCCGTTTGATATAGAGCTTAGTACGTTTTTTTTAGGTGCGGGATCCCCCGGAAAAACAGCGCAAGAAAAGATCTCTTGCGATATATCGTAAATTTTTATAATAACCACCTCTGTTCGTTTTTTACAGTATATCATATTTGGTGTAAAAAATCAATGAAAAAAATCGTCAAGGATAGTTTATCCTCGACGATTTTTACTTACCTATTAATCGCAGTTTTCCCAGTTGTGGTA
>JAZRUP010000207.1:0-2084 GCA_045652645.1 Eubacteriales bacterium
CGCCGGTCGCCCGTCGCAACGGGCGAAACTTCCATTCGCGTCAAAGAAAAGAAAAGCGAAAAATCGGGAATTTTCAATTCCTAATTTTTGGCTTGTCTTTTCAGCGAATAACTATGGCAACTCGTTAGCTTCTTTGCGGACGCAAAGGATTCGCAGGGCTCTGCCCTGCACCCGCGTAAGAAACTTTTTTGAAAAAAAGTTTCTTACGGATCTTCAAAAAACTTAAATAAGGTGCCGTTCGCGGTACGCGTTTGTTCGCCTTGATCTTATGAGGTCTATTATGAAAAAAATCTATCTTCTGCGCGGTCTTGACTGCCCCAACTGCTCCGTCAAGATCGAAAAAGAGGTCGGTGAGCTTGATGGCGTCAGCTCCTCGTCCGTCAATCTTATAAAACAAACGCTCACAGTCGAGGCGGACGATCCCCGCGCTCCGTCGCTACTCAAGCAAATAAAAAAGATCGTCCGCGCGCACGAGCCCGACGTCGCCGTGTCCGAATTATCGGACGAAGCTCCCGCACGCTCCGATAATAATGAAAAAAATGAAGTCAAAATAATGATGATCCGAATGTCCGTCGGCGCGCTTATCTTCGCCCTCGGTATCGCGTTCGGCCTGATCTTTGACGTCCGCCCCCTGTGGAAGATCGCCTTTTTTATCCCTGCCTATATAATCCTCGGCGGCGACGTTCTCCTTCAGGCGGCAAAAAACATAATAAAAGGCAGAGTTTTCGACGAAAATTTCCTTATGAGTCTCTCAACGCTCGGCGCTTTTATTATCGGCGAATATCCCGAAGCCGTTGCCGTTATGCTCTTTTATCAAGTGGGAGAATATTTCCAAGATCTCTCCGTCAGACGCTCGAGAAGATCAATTTCCGCGCTTATGGACATCCGTCCCGACTCAGCTGCGGTCATACGGAACGGCGAAGCGCTCATCGTTCCGCCCGAGGCGGTCAAGATCGGTGAAACCGTCGTCATCCGCCCCGGTGAGCGTGTTCCGCTTGACGGTGAGATCATTTCGGGCGAATCCTCGCTCGACACCCGCGCCCTTACGGGCGAATCCGCGCCTAGATACGTAAGACCTTGCGACACCGCCCTCTCGGGCTGTATCAATATCGACGGCACTCTGACCGTCAAGGTCACAAAGACCTACGGCGAATCCACCGCGTCGAAGATAATCGACCTTGTAGAGAACGCCGCGTCAAAAAAAGCCCCCACGGAGAATTTTATAACAGGATTTGCGCGCTACTACACCCCCGCCGTCGTTATAATAGCGGCGCTTCTTGCGATCATACCGTCTCTGATATTCGGAAACGCTTTAGAATGGATCCGCCGCGCGCTCGTTTTCCTCGTTATCTCCTGCCCCTGCGCGCTCGTTATCTCGATTCCCTTGACGTTTTTCGGCGGCATCGGCGCGGCATCGAAGCACGGCGTACTTATCAAAGGAAGCAATTATCTTGAGGCTCTCAACCGCGTTGACACGGTCGTTTTCGACAAGACGGGAACGCTGACGAAGGGCGTTTTCGCGGTGACCGCGCTCTATCCCGCGAACGGATTTACGCGCGATTCCCTGTTGCTTTACGCCGCGTATGCCGAAAGCTTCTCGAATCACCCCATCGCGAGGTCGATAATCTCGGCTTACGGCAAGGAGCTTGACACGTCCGCAGTTGCGGAGTCAAAGGAGCTGCCGGGGCGCGGAGTATGTGCCTCGGTTCACGGCAAAAAGCTCCTCGCGGGAAATGAACGGCTGATGGAGAGCGAAAATATCGAATATACTCCCCTCTCTTTCGCGGGAACGAAAATCTACGTCGCGGTCGACGGCATTTTCGCGGGCAGCATACTGATCTCGGATGAAGTCAAGCCCGACGCGAGGGCGGCGCTCTCGGAGCTTAAAAAGATCGGCGTAAATAAGACAGTTATGCTGACGGGCGACGGCAAAGCCGTTGCGGAGTCGGTCGCGTGCGAGCTTGGCATTGACGAATATTTTTCCGAGCTGCTCCCCGCAGACAAGGTACTTAAAGTTGACGAGCTTGACAAGGCAAAGAAAAAAGGCGAGAAGCTCGCCTTCGTCGGTGACGGTATCAACGACG
>JAZRUP010000208.1:0-2839 GCA_045652645.1 Eubacteriales bacterium
AGACATCCCAAATTTTAGGTACTTCGCACCCAAAATTTAGGTTTTCTTTTCTTTAACGCGAATGGGAGTTTCGACCTCTGCGGAGGTCGACCGGCGTTTGGCCGCCGGCTCGCGAAAAACTTTTGAAAAAGTTTTATCAAAACTTTCACAAGGCTTCGCCCGTAAGGGTGATGCCTTCGCTTCGCCGCTAAAGTGTTTATTTAACTATAAGTGTCGTTCTCGCTATCTCTTTTCCGTTTCGGTAAAAGATCATGCGGCCGACGGTCTCGCCTTTTTTCGGCGTATTCCAGAAAAATCTCGGACACTCAATGACCTGTGTGATCTCGCCGCCGCGCGGTAAAGTCAGAACGATACCGGTCTTGGCGACACATTCAATTTCGTTGCCCGCTTTCGATACGTCAGGCAGAGAAATGACTGACTCTCGCTGTTGACATAATTTTACCGATTCGTAATGCAAAAAGCCGTAATCAAGCATCGCCTTGTGGTCGCGCCAATCGTCGGGAGCTGACAGCGTAACCGCTATAAGTGTCATTCCGTCGCGCCTCGCCGCGCTGACAAGACAACGCCCGTCAGCCTTCGTGTACCCCGTTTTTACACCGATACAGCCCTCATATCCTCGCAAAAGCTTGTTGTGATTTACAAGATACCGTCTGCCGCCGTCTTTTCCGCTTATATTATATTTATATGTAGAAACTATCTCGGCAAAGGTCTTGTTTTTTAGCGCCGCCGCTGTTATTTTAGCAAGATCGTAAGCTGTTGTAAAGTGTCCCTCGGCGTCAAGTCCGTGCGGATTTTTGAAATGGGTGTTTTTGAGTCCGAGCAACTCTGCTTTCTTGTTCATAAGAGAGGCAAAAGCCTCAACGCTTCCCGATATGTGCAAAGCTATCGCCGTTGCCGCGTCGTTTGCCGACGCAAGCAGGAGCGCGTAAAGCAACTCACGCAGAGAAAGCTTTTCTTCCGCTTCCAAATATATAGACGATCCCTCCACACCGACAGATCCCTTTGTTACAGTCACCGTATCGTCAGGATCCCCGTGCTCAAGCGCGACGATAGCCGTCATTATCTTTGTCGTGCTTGCCATAGGTAACCGAATTTCGGCGTTCTTTTCAAACATAACGCGACCCGTGTCGGCGTCGATAAGTACAGCCGCCTTGGCTGAGACAGAGGGAAAAAAGCTCTCGGCTGACGCGGTAAAAGCCGCGGCAGGAAGAACGAGAGCAAATGATAAGATTGCGCAAATGATTCGTTTTGACATAATATCCCTTTCCGGAACAATTTTGATCTTTTAGTAAAATATATTCACGGAAAGGGATAAAATGAAGCGTAACTTGAAATTATTCAGCCTTGTCTTCTTCCGCTTTTTCTTCAGCTTCAGCAGCCGGCTTCTTCGCGAAAAGCTCCTTGAGCTTTGCTATGATAGCGGGAGAACGGTCGATAAGATCGGTGATCTGACCAACGGGGTCCGCGGGAGATTTTGCTCCGACGTCGATCATCTCGACCTGACCCTCGGGCTTAACTACAAGGAAGCCAACGGGAACAACAGAGATCCCTGTTCCGCCGCCGCCGCCGAAGTTCTTGGGCTTAACGGAGTTAACAGGCTCGTTTTTAACAGCGTAATCAAGACCGCCCGTTGCGAATCCTACGGATACCTTGGAGATCGGAATGATGGTAACGCCCGATTCCGTGTTGATGGGATTGCCGATGACTGTGTTAGCGTCAACGAGATTTCGGATGTTTTCAAGGGACGTGCGGATTATGTCCTGAAGCTTTGTTTCGTTTGCCATAATGTTTTTCCTTTCGATTTTTGAATTTATTTTTATTTTTTATTTTCAGACTAATTTTGTGAGCGCGCGGAACGCGGCACGGAAAACTATATCAAACACGTGCCATACTCGCAGAGAGAATGCTATTTTTACGTCGGCAGTAGTTTTTTCGCCAAGGAAATCGGCGTCAACACCGACATCGTAATCCTCGGGCTTTGCGTATTTGACGTTCCTCGATCTATCAAGTATTTCAAGGATAGCGGCAACGCCGCCGGAGATCGCGCCGTACATAATAGCCGTTTTTGCGGCGTCGCCTGTGGCTACGGTTATACGGATACGTGTTATCTTGATCCTGAAGTGCTTACGGAAGCGCCCCGTTACAGTTTCAAGCACGGCCTTGATGAGAGAAAGAATATCGGAAAGGGAACGCTTTTTTGCTTTTTCCTCCGCGCGATGCCTGAAAAACTCCTCGGGATTGCGGCGTCTCAGCTTTTTGTCCGCTTTTTTCTTTGCTGCCTTAGCTTCCTTTTTTGCGGCTTTCTTTTTAGCTTTTTTAGCTTTTTTCTTGGCTTTTTTGAGAGCCTTCTTTTTTTCTTTTTCTTCTTGCTTTTTTAATAGCTTACGTAATTTCTTTGCGGAGAATTTACTGTAATCGAGCGGTTTTTTCTTCTTTTTGGGTAAAATTTTGATGTTGAAGAAGAGAACCTTGACGGAGAGCGCGAAATCGTCTTTATATTCCATTGTAACGGTAGCTCGCAGAGAACCGATGCCGATAAATAGCAACAGTATTCCGACGATTATATATAAAGCTATCATTGATTCTCCTTTCTTTAAGTGTATTAAACTTTCAAGGGCGAAGCCTTTTAAAAGTTTTGATCAAACTTTTTCAAAAGTTTGCGGTTTCCAAAGGCGGAGCCTTGGTCGCCCATCGCAATGGGCGAAATTCCTATTCGCGTCTTGGAAAACAGAAGCTAATTTTTGGGAGTGTAACTCCTAAAAATTGGCTTGTGTTTTCAGCGAATAAACTATGGCAGTATTATCAGCATAACCCGTTAGCTTCTTTGCTGAAAAACCAC
>JAZRUP010000209.1:0-4345 GCA_045652645.1 Eubacteriales bacterium
GAGGGAGAGGGTAAGGGAGCTTGAGGAAATACTTAAAAAGGACTAAACCGCGGTTTAGTCCTTTTTAAGTATTTCCTCAAGCTCCCTTACCCTCTCCCTCGTTGGCTCAGGTAAGTGCCCGTGCGGAAATTCTATTCCAAGCTTTTCGTATTTCATCCGACACATTTTCTTGAACGGCAAAAGCTCCGTTTTATCAACACACGGGTGCGCCTTGACTATCGCTTTTAACCGTTCAATATTTTCCTCCGTATCGTTTAGCGTCTGTATTATGACCTGTCTCACGGTCGTTTGTATCCCCTTTTCGTTAAGATACGAAAGAAATTCTAAGACCTCGGGCAATCCGCACCCGACGTGCTCGCGGTAAAGCCTGTCCTCTGTATATTTTATATCGAGCAACACTCTGTCCGTGACGTCAAGAAGCGCCTTTACTTTTTCGTTCATAATACTGCCCGACGTGTCAAGGCAAGTGTTTATGCCGTTTTCGTGGCAAAGCTCGAACACCTCGCGGACGAACTCCGCCTGAAGCAGAGGCTCACCTCCCGAAACGGTTATACCGCCATCCTTGCCGAAATATTCTTTATACCTTACGGCTTTTGACACGATCTCCTCGGCGCTCATAATTTTCGCGTCCGACGCATCCCACGTATCGGGATTATGACAGCATCCGCAACGCAGATTACAGCCCTTAAGGAAAACTACGAAGCGAACTCCGGGACCGTCAACCGTTCCGAGGCTTTGTATCGAGTGTATTTTTCCCGAGCTCATATAGATTCGTGGAACGTGCGGCTGATGACCTCTCTCTGCTGTTCGCGCGAGAGCTTGGCGAAGTTTACGGCGTAGCCCGAAACGCGTATCGTGAGATTGGGATATGCCTCGGGGTTCTCATAAGCCTTCATCAGGGTTTCGCGGTTCATTACGTTGACGTTTATATGGTGCGCCTTCTTGGCGAAATATCCGTCGAGTATCGTGACGAGATTCTCAATTCGCTCTTCCTCGGTCATTCCGAGCGCATCGGGGGTTATCGAGAAAGTATTGGAGATACCGTCGCGGCAATCGTCATAGCTGAGCTTCGCTACCGAGTTAAGAGACGCGAGCGCGCCGTTCTCTTCTCTGTTGTGCATAGGGTTAGCGCCCGGTGCGAACGGTGCCGCGGCTTTTCTGCCGTCGGGAGTTGCCGCAGTGTTCTTACCGTACATTACGTTAGACGTGATCGTCAGAACCGAGAGTGTGTGCTCCGCGTTTCTGTACGTCGGGGTCTTTCTGAGCTCCGTTATAAACTTATGCGTCATATCCTTCGCTATGAGGTCAACTCTGTCGTCGTCGTTTCCGAATTTCGGGAAATTGCCGACAGTATTAAACTCAACGATAAATCCGTTCTCATCCTTGACAGGCTCAACGTCGGCATATTTTATCGCGCTGAGCGAATCCGCGACAACGGAAAGACCTGCGATCCCGAACGCCATAAAGCGTCCGACCTCCGTATCGTGAAGCGCCATCTGCGTCTTCTCGTACGCGTATTTATCGTGCATATAGTGAATTACGTTCATCGTATTGACGTAAAGCTTTGCGAGCCATTCGATATAAATATCAAATCTCTTAGTAACCTCGTCATAATCGAGCTTGTCGCAATCAAGCGCGGGCATCTGCGGACCTATATGCATACCGCTCGTGGTATCATAACCGCCGTTGATGGCAATAAGAAGCAGCTTTGCGAGATTGCAACGCGCGCCGAAGAACTGCATCTGCTTACCTATCTTCATAGCGGATACACAGCACGCGATAGCGTAATCATCGCCGTAGATGGGGCGCATTACATCGTCGTTTTCATACTGAATTGAGTCCGTATCCGCTGAAACCTTCGCGCAGAATTTTTTAAATCCCTCGGGAAGCGAATTCGACCAAAGAACCGTCAGGTTAGGCTCGGGGGATGAACCGAGAGTGTAAAGCGTGTTGAGCACACGGAAGCTGTTTTTTGTAACAAGCGTTCTTCCGTCCTCACCCATACCTCCGACAGCTTCGGTTATCCACATAGGATCGCCGCCGAAAAGCTCGTTATATTCGGGAGTGCGGAGATGACGCGCGAGACGGAGCTTGATAACAAGATCGTCCATAAGCTCCTGCGCACTCTCCTCGGTAAGAGTTCCGTTAGCAAGATCACGCTCTATGTAAATATCAAAGAAGCTACTAACGCGTCCGAGCGACATTGCGGCGCCGTTCTGCTCTTTTATCGCGCCGAGATAGCCAAAATATGTCCACTGAATAGCCTCTTTCGCATCCTTGGCGGGCGCGCCGATATCAAAGCCGTACATTGCCGCCATTTCCTTGAGATAACCGAGGAACGCGATCTGCTGATAAAGCTCCTCGTCAAGGCGTGTGGTTTCCGCGTTAAAATTCTTCGATTCAAGGAGCTTTTTATCCTTTTTCTTCTCCTCAATAAGCTTGTCTATGCCGTAAAGCGCCACACGGCGGTAGTCTCCTATGATTCTTCCGCGTCCGTAAGCGTCGGGAAGACCCGTTATGACGTGGCATTTACGCGCGGCGCGCATTTCATCCGTATAAGCGCGGAAAACTCCGTCGTTATGTGTCGTACGGAACTTAAATTCCTCCTCGATCTTGCGTCCGAGCTTATATCCGTATGCCTCACACGCCTGACGCGCCATTCTGATGCCGCCGAAGGGGTTAACTCCTCTTTTCAAGGGGCGGTTCGTCTGAAGACCGACGATAAGCTCGTTTGCTTTATCAACGTATCCGGGAGTATAGCTTGTAAGTGATGAGACCGTGTCGGTGTCAATATCAAGTACGCCTCCGTACTGTCTCTCAAGAGTAAAAAGAGTCTGAACCTTCTTCATAAGCGAGGCGGTTCTCTCCGTCGCGCCTTTAAGAAAGCTCGCGTCTCCCGTATATTCTTTATAGTTAGTTTGAATAAAATCGCGTACGTTTATCTCGTTCTGCCATACGCCCGCTTTAAATCCGTTCCAATTTTCGTGTTCCATTTTTACCTCCAAAAACAAAAAGGCAATCAGTGTGCGTTCTGCATACTAATTGCCCAGACGGTCGGCTATTATATCCTGCATTCCCCCGCGGTAAACCGCTGATCCGTCAGTTATGCAGAACTCTATGATATTATTATACTTTATTTTTCTCTTCTTGTCAATAGGATTTTTGAATTTTAAAGCAAAACTCGGCGAAGCTCGTCGGCAGAGCCTACGATAACGTCAGCTCCCGCCGCGCTAAGTTCTTCAAGACATCCGTAACCGAAAAGCACGCCTACTGTCTTCATTCCGAATTTTTTGCCTCCGAAAACATCAAATTCGCGGTCACCTATCATAATGGCATCGTTCGGCTCGTTTATTTTGAATTTTTCCATCGCGTAGGCTATAATGTCGTCTTTTTTTACTCTTCCCGAGTCCATCGTAGCGCCCGCTACGCAGTCAAAATATTTATAAAGATCAAAATGCTTTAAAACCCGAACAACGAACTCCTCGGGCTTCGAGCTGGCAACGATAAGCGTTTTTCCCTCTTTTTTGAGTGCTAAAAGCAATTCGGGTATACCCTCGTAAACGCTCGCTTCATAAACTCCCCTGTCACGGTAATATTCTCTGTAATGCTCGACAGCCTCGATCCCCTGCTCACGCGTAAACCCGTAATATTTCATAAAAGAGTCCACAAGAGGGGGGCCGATGAAGGGATAAAGTGATTCCCTGCTTTCCGCTTCAATATTATAATATTTAAGAGCGTGCATTACGGAATTTGTAATTCCGAGCCCCGGGTCGGTCAGAGTTCCGTCGAGATCGAAAAATATGTATTTTTTGTTTTTCATACGATTTCCTTGTCAAAAGTGAGTACACCCGAAGATGTACTCACTTATTTAGTTATTTGTCTTTTTTCTTGTCAACTGCTCTGTGGAATATCTTAACTATCTCAACTATCGGGATAATGAGAATAGCAAGACCGAGAGCGATACCGTATTCCATAAGATCAAGATGTGCAAGATCAAAAGCGTTTGCAAGGAACGGAACCTCAATAACAACCGTTGTAAGGATGAGAGAAAGGATTCCTGCGCCCCAGAGCCACCAATTCTGCTTCTTCATCTTGAAAATGGAGCCGTGGAGAGATCTCATGTTGAACGCGTGGCAGATCTCACAGAGAGAGAGGGTCAGGAATGCCATTGAAGTACCGAGCATCTCAGCCGAATAATCGCCTGCTGCAATTGCCGCCGCATGGTGAGCCTCGGCAAGCCAGAATCTTCCGAGAACATATGAAGCCATGGTTATTACAGTTACTATAACGCCTTGATACGCGACAGCAAAGCCAAGACCGCCCGCGAATATACCCTCTTTGGAAT
>JAZRUP010000210.1:0-5804 GCA_045652645.1 Eubacteriales bacterium
CTTCTGCGCGACCCTCGCAAAAACGAGGAACTGCTCGACGATATGCAAGCGACCAAAGCAAAGCGCGACGTACTTCAATAAAAAGCAAGGCTTCACCTTAACGGGCGAAGCCTTTTTTAAGTTTTTGAAGATTCTTAAGAAACTTTTTTTCAAAAAAGTTTCTTAAGCGGGTGCAGGGCAGAACCCTGCAAATCCTTTGCGTCATGGAAAAATCAACCTAAAAATTGGTAACACAGTTACTAATTTTTGGGGTGATTTTTCAGCAGAGAAAAAAGTCAAACGCTCCGACTGACATAAAATCGGCGATGCATTGGCAACGGGCGAAGCCTTTTTTTAAGTTTTTGAAGATTCTTAAGAATCTTCAAAAAACTTTAATAATGCTCGCTGCTGAAAACGTTTTAATTAGCCCCACACTTTAAAAGCTCCTATTCTATTGAAACAACGCATTTTTGCGATTCGGCTTTGATTTTTACCGTTCTTGCGAGGGAACAGATATGAGCGAAAAGCAAATTAGAAGACTCGGATAATTTAAATTCGTCAGCAATAAGATTTATGCAGAGGTCGGAGTTTACGGAGATCTCGCAGCATTCAAGCACCGCAAAACCAAGGCACACGTGCAAAAACTTCAAGGTTTCGGCTTTGTCTTTATTTTCGTTGAAGGCGGAGGTCATTTCTACGGCATATTTAAGAGCCTCAAAGGCTTCTTTGGAAACATCTGACAGCTCGTCAAAGCTTTTTCCTTGAGTGTCAAACTTGCAATAATATATTATATTTTCGCCGTTTTCCATAAAATTCTCCTATGGATATAAATAAAATAAAAAGGTGCGCCTCATAAGAAACGCACCGAAAAAGTGCATCTCCCATTGCTGCGACACAATTGCTTTCTTTACCAACAAGATGAAGAAATGAAGAAAACACTTTTTACCAAAGTATTTTCTTGCTGGCGTTTGTATATGCAATTGTGTCGCAAAATCATTGTATCACAAAATATGGATTTTGTCAATCAAAATTCCCAAAAAAGGTGCGCTTCATAAGAAACGCACCGAAAAAGTGAATCTTCCATTGTTGCAAAATCATTGTGTCACAAAATATGGGTTTTGTCAATCTTTATTGTAAAAAGATTCCCACCCCAAACGGCTAATTCAAGAGAAATCAATTATTTCTTTTTTAAAACGACAATGCCTGCAAGTGAGATAAGCGCAACAAACACAGCAAGGACATTGAACGACGCGCAACCCTTTTTTGGTGTGGGAGGCGTTGTTGCTTCTGTGACGTCGGGGGTTTGTGTGGTGGTACTTTCTGCGTCTTTGACCTCGTTTTTAAAGGTAAGCGACACGGGCTCACTGTAAATGCGATAGCTTTCGCCGTTGCTTAAAGATATGTCCGAGTAATAAACTACTGTAACTGTTCCTTCGGTGTTAAGCGTGTATTTGCCGTCATCTTCTGTGAGCTGGGGGCCCGCAAGCTGAATGACTCCTATATTGAGATTTGTTTTGCCCGCGATCTTTATGAGAGCTTTCTGTGACGATATTTTTTCGCCGACGTTCAATTCAAGCTCTTCGGAGGAAAGATCGATTTTGTAACAGTAATCCTTTGAATACTGAAGATTGTTCGTCAGATATCCGACAGCTCCCGAAACGGTAAGCGCGGTTTCCGCCATATTGTCAAGACCGTCCGTTATCGAATGTGTGTTTACGAATCCGCGGGCGGCGAGCTGATAATAGAAGTTCTCCTGACCCCACATGGAACCCTGCTTGCTGTACTGATAGAATAGGGGCTGATAATTGTACTTTGTTAGGGTCTTGCGCATTATGTCGACACCGTCAAGATGTGATGAGAGTCCTTCAAGTATTTTCTGGTTTCCTGCGGAAAAGCCGATCCCGTCGGTAACGACCGCTTGATTTTCGAAGCCGTACGTGCTTGATGACACTACGCTTTCGTTGTTTGAATGATATACCGAGATGTTTGCGCCGAACAGAAGAACTCTGTCGTGGGCATCGTACTTATCGACGAGATAACTGAATGCCGCGATATTTTCGCTTGTATTGGTCTTGACGTGACAGTAAAGCACTATGTCAAGCTCGATAGCAAGCTGAATTGCCTCTTCAAGAGTCGGGATCTCGGTTGATTTGCCCGAAACGTAATCAACCTTGAGGGCTTTGAGCTCGGCGAGAGTGAGGTTTGAGAAGTTACCCGTACCGTTGGTGGTTCTGTCAACTGTATTGTCGTGCATAAGGATGGCGTATCCGTCCTTTGAAAGACCGAAGTCGAGCTCGATCGCGTCAGCGCCGTATATTTCCTTAGCCGCGCGGAATGCCATAAGCGTGTTTTCAGGGTAGGCAACATCGCATTTGTCGTTAGCTCCCCTGTGAGCTATAATTACGGGTCTGCCGCTGACGGTGGTTTCCGTAATGCTTTCGTAAACGTCATATACTGAGGAAACATCTGTGCTGACGATACCGTGATATCCGTTTGCGATGCCCTTGTAAACGCTTGCCTTGTCAGTTGCGTAACTCCATGCGGCAACCTGACGGAGCGCGAAGTAGAATGCGCTTTCCTCGGAAAGAGGTGCTTTTGATATGGCAACGTAGCTCATATTGTCGGAGACCAGTGCTCTTGCCGCCTTGCGTGCTGCGGCGCTGTTCAAATCGTCAAAGATCAAGGCTCCGGAAATGAGTGCGGTTGTATCGTTGGCAAGTCGGACTTTCTTTACGAGAGCGGCATTCTGTTGATCCGCTACAACGTAGCAGTCGACAAGCTCCTTTTCTTGAATCAGCGCGGCAAGTGCGGTCGCCTCCGCCTCGCTGTCAACGATAAACGCGGGAATCAGAACGTCGCGGTAGGTGTCGATAAAGCTGCTTGCCGTGGTAAGAGCCGTACCGCCCTTTTTAAGTACGTTCATATTTGCGTCAAGTTCGGCCATTACTACAGCCGCGCGCTCTCCGTTTGCATTAGGCAGAGTGTCGGTAAGCTCCTGAACAACAACGGGGGGATTTACGATGCCCGTTACAGGCTTGTAAATATCCGCGACGTTGGGGGGAGACGCCATACGGTCGGCGCCTTCAATGCGGCTGACGGTGATATTGTCAACACAGATCGAGCAGGTTTTCGAATTGGTGCCTCCTCCGACTATAAATCCAATGGTTCCGCTCATATGTATTTTCGCGAAATTATCGGATATTTTCATAACAAGCTCCCAATCGCCGCGCTTGCCCGTGGTTTTGTCATAATATGCGACATACAGCGCAGCCGAGTTTTCATTTGTTTCCACACGCAGACGTGACGCAACGTTGGTTGCTACCTTTCCTGCTGAATAATCGAGCTTACTGACTCCTTCTTTATCATTATACCAAGAGCCGTTGTACTGACCGTTAAGGCATCCGCGTTTTTCGGCGGTCAGAGCTGCCTTCTGGAAATTGTCAATATCAGTGCTTCGGAAGAGAAGACCTGCCCAACCGGTTTCCTTTGCGGTATAAGTAATATCAGCTTCAAAGGCATAGTTGGTCCAATTTTTGCCCATGTTGAAGAATATGGCGTCAAAGTTCTTACCGCCACCGGAGAGATAGAGCTTTCCGTTTTCAAGGTAAGCTGTGCCTGTGGAGAAATTTTTGTCGTAATATACACCCATAGCGGTGTTTTTGGAATCAGCCGTAAGCGTGACATCGCTGTAAGAATCAAAGTCTTCGGTGTAGCTTACGAGAGTATCGGAATAGCACTTGATGTTATCTACCCAATAGCTGCCCCACTCGGTCGTGTATCCGGGGAGCATAAATCCGATAGAGCCCGTCTGAGCGTCTGCGGGGATATTGCTGATCGACATAATCTGAATGAAATCGGTTTTCAGCGAGCCATCTGTGTTGAGCATCGCGTAATAGAGAGTAGCACTCTTATTGAAGACTGTGACTTTCATACGGAAGGGGTCGCCGTTTTGAGGAATGACAAGAGAGGGGTCATTTGACATATCCCAATGATTTATAGATTTATTGTCGTTGGTCCAACCGTTGTCGTAGCCGTTTATGGAGGCGACTTTTCCGGGTCCTATGCCGACCTTCTGGAATTTGTAACCGGACTGTACGTTGAAGAGCATACCGCCCCAGTTCTTATTATCTTCGGTGTAACAGAAATCAGCCTCGAGGGAGTAGTTACCCCAAGTTTCACCTCCGTCGCGGTAAACGACATCGTAGAGATTGCCCGAAATATACATTCTGCCGTTTTCGATCTTAACGGAGCCGGTTTCGGAGTTTTTCGTGTAGATCCACCCCTTTGCTGCACCCGACATATTGTTTCCGGCATCGAGAGCGACGGTCCCTGTGACGTCGTCAAAGTCCTCTTGGTAGAGAACGTACTCGCCGGGGGTGGTTGATTTAGCTTTTTCTTCTGATTCCGTACCGTTAATTGCAAGCGCAGTAATTGCCATGCAGGGCAGTATCATTGTAAAAGCAAGAAGCATACAAAGTAATCCTTTTAGGTTTCTCATAAAAAATCTCCTTTTGAGAAATTATATTATATGTAATTTTGTTATAATACATTTTGATTATAACATTTAATTCTTGCAATGTCAAGAATATATTTATGTGGATTTATTATTAAAAAAATATTGAAGATTTGATCTTTTCATCAATGATATAACAAACGGCGAAGCCTTTTTAAAGTTTTTGAAGATTCTTAAGCGGTGGACGGAGTCCTGCAAATCTTTTTTTCAAGACGCAAAAGGGAGTTTCGAACTCTGCGGAGGTCGACCGGCGTTTCGCCGCCGGCTCGCGAAAAACTTTTAAAAAGGCTTCGCCACTTTAGAATTTAATTCACAATATACCTTTCATAATAAAACAAATACTGCTGCGCGATGCCCGCGTAAGGTCCGAGCTCACTCGGTGTAAAGCCCTCGCGGAAATATTTTTCCATAACACGTCTGATCCAGACGTCAACGGGAAAAGCGTCATATCTCGCAAAGCCAAAAAGCAGGGAACAGAGCGCTACTTTAGGACCTATGCCCTTGACCTCACATAGCTTTTTAACACATTCATCAGTCGTGCCGCCGAGGGAATCAAGCTCAATACTACCGTCCGTGACCCTTGTCGCCGCATCGAATATGTATTTCGCGCGAAATCCCGTCTTGAGCGCAAAAAGCCCGTCAATTCCCGCTTCAACAAGAGCTTTAGGCGTTGGGAAAGCGAAATCGCCTCCGCCAATAGGTTCGCCGTATTTTTCCGACATCGCGGAGATTATCTTTTTTATTCTCGGAATATTGTTGTTTTGCGATACGATAAATGAGCATACCGCCTCCCACGGCTCCTGACGTAAAATTCGTATCCCTTTTCCGTATTCAATAGCTTCCTTCAGGGCGGCGGTGTCGCTTCTTGAGAGTATGTCAGCGTCTATCGCTCCGTAATCTACGTCAAGCCCTAAGTAGCTTAGCCATATTTTTTTATAATCATCCTCAGTCGCCCCGAGAATATAGAGCTTGCCCCCGTCCTCGGCGAACGAAACACGTCGACCGTATGCGATCCCCGAAAATTCAGACTCGTATTTTGAATCGGGAACAGGGTCAAAGCGGAAACATTGACCGCAGTCAAATGTCTTTGCTACAGAGAAATTTCCCTCGTAGGATATTTCAAGTAAGTTGTTGCCGTTTTCATTGAGCGTTCGGCAATTTGATGTAAAAGTGTTTGTCATATTTGAGAAAATCACCCTTGTATTATTTTAAAATATATGATATAATATATTATACTATATTTTTTTAAGAAAGGCAACCCCAAATTATGGAACAGATATATACTATACCCGTCAACGAGGCGTTTGAGGCG
>JAZRUP010000211.1:0-7118 GCA_045652645.1 Eubacteriales bacterium
TGGCCCCCGACTTTGACGCGTCAAGCGAACAGAGCTTTGCGCTGTACAGAGGCGGACTTGCGGTGGCGAGCCGTTCTAATATCTCGGCGTTTACCGCGACGGGAAGACGAACGCTTAACGCAAACGATTCGTATTCAAAGCCCTTTGTTAAGGCGTCGGATAAATATATGATCGTTTACGATATGGGCGATGGAAATTTTTCGGTATATAATTCGTTTGCTAAGATATATTCCGAGAAGCTTGACTATCCTGTTACCGATGCTTGTCTTTCGGATAGCGGTACGCTTGCCATACTTACACGTTCGGCAGAGTACGAATCCGAGGTCATAATTTATGATGAAAAATTTGAAAGAGTAGCAACCTACAAAAAAGGTGCTTTTGCATTTGGAATGTCTCTTGATGAGTCGGGAGAGCGTCTTGGTGTTATTTATGCCGATACCTCAAACGGTGTCATTTGCATGCAAACCGTATTTTACGACCTTAAGGAGCACGAGAAAATTTCGGAGTATTCCTTTGACGGAGAATTTCCTCTCGGATGCAGCTTTCTTGACGGGGGCGGTTTCGCAGTCGTTAGTGACAGCACGATAAGGATATTTGATAAAAGACTCAATGAAAAAAACGTTTCAGATAGCTTTGGCACAGAGAGAGTCAGCGCGGTATACGTAGACAGGGATTATTGCGCGGTTACATTTAACAACGGAATAATTACCGATGAAAATGATATTTTTGTGTTTGACAAAAAGGGCTCATTGGTATATAATGATAAAATAGGCTCCGACATTTCACAGCTTGCATTGCGTGACGGTAGCATTTTTATAAAGAATAGCGAGGGAGTCTTGCGCATAGTTATGAAGGACGGGGAATACGAGCAGCTTTCCTGTCAGGACGGAAGAATGCTTGTGTACGATGGGAAGATCGCACTTGTGTGCGCGCAGGCCAAGGCTGTTTATTTGAAATTTGAAGAAAAAAGTTAACGTACAGATATTAAGGTTTTTGTGAATCAATAGGCAAAATGTTTTGCCGTAATATAAATTTTCTAAAGATCAGGAAGCAAAAGAGAAATGAAAGAAAAACTTAAACATATTCCAAATATTCTTTGTGTAATACGTATTTTACTTGTATTTGTGTTCGTATATCTTGCATTTAACGAAATGCTTTATGCGGCACTTATCGTATTCTTTGTTGCGGGAGCAACCGATGTTGTAGACGGATATCTTGCAAGAAGAAACAACTGGATATCCGAGCTTGGAAAGATACTTGACCCGTTTGCCGACAAGCTTATGCAGTGCACGGTGCTTATCGTGCTTTGCATACTTGAGGTCATACCGATATGGTTTGTGATACCCTATATCCTTAAGGAAGCTGTAACTCTCTTTATGGGACTTCTTGTCATAAAGAAGAGAAAGCTGGTAGTGGTGAGCAAGTGGTATGGAAAGACGGCTGTCTGCATATTCTATCTAACGATAGGAGTGTCGATAGTGTTTGAGGAATATCTTGCGGCGCATCCCGTCGTAAGCGTTTTGATGTTTATACCCTCTATCTGCTTTGCTTTCGGTGCGCTTGCGGGATACCTTAAGCATTACGCGTCGCTTAAAAATCCGAATTCGGAGCTTTCAAGAAGCGGAAAGATAAATTGACGTATAAACAAAAATCAGAAAACTAAGTCAGGGTTTATAAAATATGATAATGTGTTCAAAATGTCATAAGCGCGTTGCCGTAGTGTTTGTGACGAGAATAGAAAACGGCAATAAGCTCAGCGAGGGACTTTGCATCAAGTGTGCAAAGGATATGGGCGTTCCGGTAGACAATATGCTCGGAAACGTTATGGATAAG
Source organism: Eubacteriales bacterium (assembly GCA_045652645.1). Lineage (GTDB taxonomy): Bacteria > Bacillota > Clostridia > Oscillospirales > CAG-272 > RGIG3994. Next base: position 1,834 of record JAZRUP010000211.1, read on the forward strand.
TTTGGAATAACGCCCGAACAGCTTGAGAACATGGAAAATGAGGTCAACGAAATGCTTGAGGGTGGAAACCTTCCCGCCTTTAACGATGCTGAATCGGCAGAGGACGGAGGAGCGCCCGCAATAGATTTCCCCAAGCTTTTTGGGGACGGCGAAGCACAGCTTCCCACAGAAGCCGATAAGGAGCAGAATTCGGGCTCTGCATCGCGCGACAGTGGAAAAAAGAGCGAGAAGGCAAAAAAGAATAAATATCTTGACACCTATTGCCGCAATCTGACCAAGAGAGCCGCTGACGGACAGCTCGATAAGATAATAGGACGAGACCGAGAGCTTGACAGAGTTATTCAGATACTTTGCAGACGTCAGAAGAACAATCCCTGTCTTATAGGTGAGCCCGGCGTAGGAAAAACAGCTATTGCGGAGGCTCTTGCCCAAAAGATAAGCTCAGATGATGTTCCTTATAAGCTCAAGGGTAAGCAGCTCTATCTTGTGGATCTTACAGCTCTCGTTGCCGGAACTCAGTTCAGAGGTCAGTTTGAATCGAGAATCCTTGGTCTTTTGAATGATGTAAAGGATGCCGGAAACGTAATTCTTTTTATTGATGAGATACACAATATAGTCGGTGTCGGAGATGCTGAAGGCAGTATGAACGCCGCTAATATATTGAAGCCCGCGCTTTCAAGAGGCGAGATACAGGTTATAGGAGCTACGACGCTTACCGAGTACCGCAAGCATATTGAAAAAGATACGGCACTTGAACGTCGTTTTCAACCCGTAACGGTAAACGAGCCCTCGGTTGATGATACCGTCGGTATCCTTAAGGGTATCAAGCATTATTACGAGCAGTATCATTCGATAAATATTCCTGATGACATACTTCTTCGCGCTGTTACGTTGTCGGAGCGTTATATTACGGACAGATATCTTCCTGACAAAGCTATCGATTTGCTCGACGAGGCCGCGTCTCATCTGTCTCTTTCTTCTGCGGAGCTTAACGAAAGCTACAAACTGCGCGACGAGCTTTTGTCTCTTAAAGAAGAAAGGGAAACGCTTGAGTCTAAAACTCCCGGTGACGATAAGGAAGAGCAAAAGAGATTTGAGGATATAGCGCATATAAAGGCGAAAGAGATCAAGATCTCAGACAGACTTCATGAGATCGAGCCTCATTGTGAAAATATAAATCTCACAACAGAGGATCTCGCGTCAGTTATCGAGATATGGACGGGTGTTCCCGCATCTACAGTTAGTGAAAACGAATTTGTCAAGATAGATAAGCTTGAGGAAAGACTCAAAACAAGAATTATAGGGCAGGACGAGGCTGTCAGTGCGGTGGCAAGAGCTATCAAGCGAAGCAGAGCAGGAATTTCTTATAAGAGAAAGCCCGTTTCATTCATTTTTGCTGGACCTACAGGTGTCGGTAAGACCGAGCTTGTAAAAACTCTCGCGGCAGACCTCTTTAATTCTCCCGAAACCCTTATACGTCTTGATATGTCGGAGTTTATGGAAAAGCACGCGGTGTCAAAGATAATCGGAGCTCCCCCCGGATACGTAGGATACGACGAGGCGGGTCAGCTTACTGAAAAGATAAGGCGACGTCCGTATTCGGTCATTCTTTTTGACGAGATCGAGAAGGCGCACCCTGACGTGCTGAATGTTTTACTTCAGATCCTTGACGACGGAAGGATCACCGACTCCCACGGAAAGGTAGTCAGCTTTGAGAACACCGTGATAATTATGACAACGAATGCGGGTTCGGACAAATCATCGAGTCTTGTGGGATTTTCAGGTGACAGTCGCGCGACAGCGGCAGGAAAGACTGAAAAAGCGCTTGAATCGTTCCTGCGCCCCGAATTTATCAACAGAGTTGACAGCATAATAACTTTCCGTTCTCTTAATGAAGAGGACTTTACGAAGATCGTTCGTATAATGCTTGACGAACTTGTGTCGGTGCTTCGAGAGAAGGATATAAATCTCACTTATACCGATGAAGCCGCAAAGCATATTGCGATCAATTCGTACTCGAGCAAATTTGGTGCGAGAAATATGAGACGTTATATACAGACAAACGTTGAAGATAAGCTTGCCGAGCTTATAATTGCCGATTATGAGCGTAAAATATCAAATGCTAAGATCTGCATTCGCAACGGTGAACTGACGGTCGCTTGTATTTAAAAATTATGATGAATCACAAATGGTATTCTTTGAGTCTCAATGAGATAGAAAAAATACTTGGAACGAATGCCGCCTCGGGGCTTTCCCGTAAGGCGGCTCGTTCTCGTGTTCTAAAAAATGGTGGCAATGATTTTTTCTACGTTGAAAGCAGAGCGCTTATAAGTTGCATCAGGTCTGTTTTTGCCGACCCAATGCTTTTGCTATTGATTGGCGTTGATATCTTTGCGGCAATATTTGGAGCGGTATCAATTGCTGTAACTGCGGGAATACTGATACTTGTAAATATTTTTGTTTCTTTCTTTTCGTATTATAGGGCGCAGAGAATAATTGAGCTTATGTCGGGATATTCTCAACCCAAAATACGGGTAATACGAAACGGAGAGCTGTATCTTGCTGATTCAAGATGTATCGTTCCGGGTGACGTTATAATGCTCGGAAAAGGCGATATTCTTCCGTGCGATGCCCGTATTATAAACGCAAACGATCTTGAAGTAAGAATTTATACGGGCAGAAACTCGAAGCAAAAATTTGTCGATTCTTTTGGTGATGCCAATGCTTTTTACTCATCTGATAGCAATTTTGAGTTTTATGAATATAAAAATATGCTGTATGCCGGAAGCGAGATACTTGAAGGAGAGGCGAGAGCTGTAGTTATAGCGACAGGGGATCAGACGTACATAGGCGCTCTTGATGGAGGAATGCCGCTCAACGACAGCACTGAGCATCCGAGAACACTTCTTGATATGAAGAGATTTTCAAGGATATACAGCTTTGCCGTGCTTATTATGATTCTTCCGTTGACGCTTATAGGTGTTTTTACTTACGGGGCGGACAATATACTTACGACATTTATGCTTACCCTTTCTTTGGCGGTATCTTCTCTTGGGGAGCTGATATATGTTATAGGTCATATAATAGCGGCGACCGCGATATACGATGCTGCGTCGGGATACGGTAAAGATGATCAAAGCATACTTAAATCCGTCAAAAAATGTGATATAATCGCTAAAACCGATACGCTTATACTGTCGGGACATTCAGCGCTTACTGACGGAAAGAAACGTGTTTCGTCGGTTTACGTCGGAGGACGTGAGCTTTCAGGTAATGATATTTTTTTGAATGGCGACACGATTCCTGTAGCTGAGCTTTTTTGTATGCTTATAGACGCGTCAAACGCTTTTCCGTCGCCGAACGGAAATATCAATGTTGATATTCCAAAGGTCAGCTTATTTAAATATGCCGAACGAATAGGCGTTGATATAGAACGAATAAGAATAGCTGCTATTCCGTTGTCTTTTTCTGTAAACGACAGATTTTCTGCCAACCTTAATTTCGGCGGTAAAATGATCACAGTCAGCGCGGCTGAAAACGATACGCTGATAGATCTTTGCGCTTATGAGGATATCGAGGGAGAAAATATTATTCTCGGAACGGAGCGTCGCGCTGAAATAAAAAAGGCGTTCCGTAAGATGCTGTCGGAGGGATGCGAGGCGTATATAATAACGCTTTCCGGTTCATCCGGAGAAATATTTAAGGGCATCATTGCGTTTAAAGAGACTGTTTCCTTGAAGATACGCGAAAAAATAATCGCAATGAATACCGCAGGTATAAAAACATTGGTGTTCTTTGAGCGCGAGAGTAACGAAGAAGCGTATCTGGCTTATGAGGCGGGTATAATATCCCATCGAAAAGAAGTTGCTTTCGCATCTGTTTGCAGAGCTAACGGTCTTAAAATTTCCGATTTTGCTGAAAATTACCGTGCGTTCCTCGGATTTAATATTGACGAGAAGCGACAGGTCGTTGATCATTTGCGTAAAAAAGGACATACGGTCACGGCTTTTGCTTCCTCAGCAGAGGACAAAAAACTATTTGATTCAGCTAATGTATGTGCTACGTCCGACAGAGCGGTGTTCAGCGTTATAAGAGAGGATTTTGAAAAGCTTCAGACATGGACACCGTCGGGAAGCGAGGAAAGTGTTGACGGAGCGCAGAATCTTCGCGTATCTGCGGATGTTCTTGTTCGTCGGGCGAACTTAAGCGGAGGCGGAGCATCCGGGCTTTATAATGCTTTTTCAACATCGAGAAGGATACAGAAAAATCTTATAAGGGCAGTTACGTATCTTCTTTGTTCACAACTTGTAAGGTTTATTTTTATTATCCCCGCGATAATATTCGGTCAAACCCTTCTGTCGCCATTTCACTTGCTTTTTGGAGGACTTATCGTCGATCTGGGGGCTGTTTTCATACTTTCACTTGACAGACACGAGAGAAACTCAATGAAAAAGCCGTTTACTTCGATTGGACTTAAAAACCCTATTGGTCTTTGCCGCAAGATGCTTTCGATGACGGCAATGTCGGCGGGAAGTGAAGTGATAACCGCGGTTCTTACGGTTATGATAGGAAAGGACGATGTCAGCGGAGCCGTATTTTTGTCAGTTACCCTTTCTCAACTTGTTTTGCTGTTTATCTTACGATTGGCGGACGCTCCTAAGCTCAGGGAAAATATACGATTTATAGTGTTTTCCGCTTTTGTTGCCATATGCGTTGTAGCTTTTTCGGTAATACCAAAACTTGCTGTGCTTACGGGAACACTTTATTCTCTTGAATCACTTATATGTATTGCTATATTACCGTTAAGAATACTCGTTTGGTTTATTTACACACGAATTAAACGCAGAGTATTAAAAAAGCGGAACAAAAAGATCAAAAAAGCATATTGATTTTATACCTCTCATATAAATATTTAAAATATATTTTATGAGAGGTGTTTTTATGAAGTTTTGCAGCACGGCTGATCTGCGTGAAAAGGACGTTATAAATGTATGTGACGGTTGCAGGCTCGGCTGCCCTGAGGATTTTGAGATCGATATGGGATGCGGTAAGATAATCGCGCTTGTTGTCGTAGGTGATTGCTCACTTCTGGGACTTGGGAAAAGAGATGTTTTTGTTATACCGTGGGATAAGATACAGTGCATCGGCGAGGATACGGTTCTTGTGAAACTTACTCCGGAGGAGCTTAGATGTTCTATGAAAGAACGGGGGAAAAAGCAAAAAAATAAGCAGAATTTGTAAAAAAAATGTTAATTTGTATAAATAGTATTGAATAATAATATTAG
>JAZRUP010000212.1:0-3718 GCA_045652645.1 Eubacteriales bacterium
AAAATTCCGTCGAATACGTGGTCGATTCCACTAACGCCGTTGCCGACTGCTCGAGAAATATCATAAGGCTCAAGGTCATACCTGAGCTTAAATCGATAAACCCGTCCGTCGTGAAAACAGCGAAGCGCCTCTCCGACTCGGTGCGTGACGATGAAAAATATTTTGACGAGCTTGCCGATAGCTTTCTTGATGGCAAAAACGATCTTATCGCGCTCAGCGCGCTTAACGCCATCCCTGACGTATCCGTAAAAACGAGGATAATACAAAAGCTCGGCGGCGACGGACTTGAAACAGTCCATATCAAAAGCATATTAAAGCTCGCCGACGAAGGCGTTCCGCACTCGAGCATTTCCCTTCCCGATAAAAAACGCGCGGTTATTGATAACGGCCGTCTGTTTTTTGAGGACGATACCAAAGAAGCTCCCACCGAATATACGGAAATTCAGCTGCGCGAAGGCGAAAATCCTTTTTTTCACTCAGTTTTGCTCATAAGTTCACAAAATGAGAGAAATATTTACAAATCAGAAATACAAGCGACTATAGCATCTGATAAAATTATAGGCAGTCTTGTTGCCAGAAATCGCCAATCAGGTGACAAAATATTCCTTCGGGGAATGCACAGGAGCGTTAAAAAGCTGATGTGCGACGCAAAGATACCAGCAAGGCTTCGCGATAAACTTCCTATCGTTTGCGACAGTGACGGGATAGTTTTTATCCCGTATATAGGAGTGCGCGACGGTATGTCCGCAAAAAATTCCGAAAAAAAGACATATATAACACTAATATCAGGATACAATAAAGAAGAGGTTTAATATGAGTACAGAGAAAATCAATAACGACATAGCGTACACCCTCGTCAGTGAGGAAGAGATCGACAGGATCGTTACGCGAATCGCAGCCGACATCGACCGCGACTATAAGGATTCGGACAAGAAGCTCCTTCTTCTCTGCATACTTAAAGGCTCCGTCGTATTTATGGGCGAGCTTATGAAGAAGATCTCAACTCCGCTTGAGATCGACTTTATGAAGGTCTCCTCTTACGGCGCGGGTACTGTCAGCACGGGGCGCATCAATATAGTTCTCGACCTCCACAGGGGTGATCTTCCCAACGTTGATATAATCATAGTTGAGGACATCATCGACAGCGGAAAAACGCTCTCCTACCTCGTCAAGTATCTTGAACTCAAAGGCGCTCACAGCGTTAAGACCTGTACTCTCCTTGACAAAAAGGAGCGCCGCGAGGTCGAGTTTACCCCGGATTACATAGGACGCGACATTCCCGACGAATTCGTAGTCGGCTTCGGCCTTGATTACGACGAAAAATACCGCAATCTGCCGTATGTCGGTGTCCTTAAACCCGAAATATATATGCATTAATCATATTAAGGAAGGAAATACATGAAAAGCAATCTCAAAACAATACTCTTTTATGTGATCTTGATAGGATTCGTGATCTTAGCCGTGTTTCTGCTTTTCGGAAGCGGAAACAAAGACGATGAAATAAAATACGATGATATCATAGGCTATATTTCAAACGCGGAAAAAACTTATCTGTATGAAAAGGATAATTTAAATGAAAAGCCTGCTCAATCCGTAGTTATATCATCCGCGGAAATAACAAATGACTTTGAGCTTATCTTAAAATTAAAGATCGACGGAGAAGAAAAGAAAGTAGCTTATACAGCGTCTACTCTCGTTATAAAGGATCTTGTCGAGCGTCTTTCCGCTTACGCTGAAAACAATCCTTCTATGGAATTTGAGCCAGAGCCCGAGGCAAAGACCCCGTGGTGGCTCAGCTTCCTGCCCTACGTTATTATGATAATCGTCTTCATCGTTATCTGGTTCTTCGTTATGAATCAGGCAATGGGAGGCAAGGGCTCAAAGATAAATAATTTCGGAAAAGCAAAAGTCAAAACTCCGTCTTCCGATAAAAACGCGGTCAAATTCACCGATGTCGCGGGAGCGGACGAGGAAAAAGAAGAGCTTGAGGAGATCGTTGAATTTCTCAAAGCCCCCACTAAATTCTCGAAGCTTGGCGCAAAGATCCCGCACGGCGTTCTGCTCGTGGGCCCTCCCGGAACGGGTAAAACTCTTCTCGCAAAAGCAGTCGCGGGAGAGGCGGGCGTTCCTTTCTTCTCCATCTCCGGCTCCGATTTCGTTGAAATGTACGTCGGTGTCGGCGCGTCACGTGTTCGCGACCTTTTCGAGAACGCGAGAAAAGCTCCCGCAAGTATCGTATTTATAGATGAGATCGACGCTGTCGGACGTCACCGCGGCGCGGGTCTTGGAGGCGGTCACGACGAACGTGAGCAGACGCTCAACCAGCTTCTCGTTGAAATGGACGGCTTCGGCTCTCACGAGGGCATTATAGTTATTGCCGCCACAAACCGTCCCGACATTCTTGACCCCGCGCTCCTTCGTCCCGGACGTTTTGACCGTCAGATAACCGTAGGATACCCCGATCTCAAGGGTCGAGCGGAGATCCTCAAGGTACACGCAAAGAATAAGCCGATCGGCGAGGACGTTGACTTTAACGAGGTCGCTAAATCCACCGTCGGATTTACGGGCGCGGATCTTGCTAACCTCCTAAACGAAGCCGCGCTTCTTGCCGCGAGAGCAAATAAATCTCTTATCGGTATGGACGACATCGAGGACGCGTTCATCAAGGTCATAGCGGGTCCCAAGAAAAAGTCTATGGTACGCAATGAGGACGAGCGCAAAAAGACCGCTTATCACGAAGCGGGTCACGCTATCGTGGCGTACGCGCTTCCCTCCTGTCCCCCCGTTCAGCAAATTTCAATTATTCCCAGCGGACGCGCTCTCGGCTACACCTTGAACCCACCCGTTGAGGATAAATACAGTGAATACAAGCAAGAGCTCAAGGAGAAGATCGCTGAGCTTCTCGGAGGCCGCGCCGCTGAGGAGATAATCTTCGGAGATATTTCGGGCGGTGCTTCGAACGACATCGAGCGAGCCACTGCTATCGCGCGTAAGATGGTAACGAAGCTCGGCATGAGTGATATTCTCGGCCCCATCAAGTACGGAAGCGATCACAGCGACGAGGTGTTCCTCGGACGTGACTTCTCAAGCACTCCGAACTATTCGCAGGAGATAGCCGCGAAGATCGATAACGAGATCGCGTCTATCATAAAAACAGCTTACGAAAACGCAAAGCAGATTCTTCGCGATAATATCGACAAGCTCCATTTCGTATCCGAATTCCTCGTAAAGAACGAGGTTATGGACGGCGATCAGTTCAAGGCGTCAATGGAAGACGGCGCGACGATGGAATCCGTTGAGGCTATTGCCGAGGAAAAGAAGGAAAAGCGTAAGCTCGAAAACGAAGAACGCGCAAAGCGTAACGCTGAACGCGAAGCTGCCGAAAGGGAAAGACTCGAACGCGAAGCGGAAGAACGAAGACGCGCCGAAGAGGAAAGAATGAAACAAAACAACAGCGACGGCTGGTTCGGCAATCCTCCCGACGACAATAAGAAAAACTAAAAATCAATAAATTAAAAATCCTTCATGGTTTATCCTTGAAGGATTTTTTGTTGATATTTTTTATGGGGCTCTGCCCCATACCCCGCTTAAGGAACTTTTTAGAGAAAAGTTCCTTAAGGATCTTCAAAAACTTTTGAAAAATGGGGATTTTTTTAGATTTTTTATCTCTCTTTACGGCACGGGCATACCCGTACCGTATGTGAAATACGGTACAATT
>JAZRUP010000213.1:0-2861 GCA_045652645.1 Eubacteriales bacterium
CGACGTTAAATAAATCCTTATAAACTCTCGTTCGGAGCGACCGAGCGACGAACGAAAGATAAATAAAACCTTAAGAATATCCCCCTTTTTCAAAGTTTTTGAAGATCCTTAAGGAACTTTTTTCGAAAAAGTTCCTTAAGCAGAGCGCGAGACAGCGTCTCGCATATAAAAGCGGAGTGTAGGAGCAGTGCCCTTAACACATCTATCCTCAAAAAAGTTTCTTAAGCAGAGCGCGAGACAGCGTCTCGCATATAAAAGCGGGGAGCAGGGGCAGCGCCCCTGACATATCTATCCTCAGAAAGGAGAACGGCCGTGAAGCTATTAAAGAATAAATTTTTTGTGACAGTCGTCGTGCTTGCGATCGTTCTCTCGGTTATTCCAACGGTACTGTCGCTGACGGGACATACGGATATCCTACGTTCGGGGCTGTCGGTGGTCGCGACCCCGTTACGCGCGGCATTTAATTGGGCGGCTGACGGTATTATTGGCTTTGGGGAGTATTTTTCGGGGGTAGATTCTCTTATTGAGGAGAACGAGCGGCTTCGCGCGGAGCTTGAAAAATATCAGGACGCCGCGGCGCGCGCCGAGCTTTACGAGGGTGAAAACTCGTGGCTTCGAGAGCAGATCGGTTTCGCGGGCAAATATTCTGAATATACTATGGTGGACGCAAAGATAACGGGTCGTTCATCCAATAATTACAGCGAAACGTTTACTCTGAACCGAGGAAGCGAAAGCGGAGTCAAGGTAAATATGGCGGTCATAACGCCCGCGGGTGTTGTCGGTTATATCAAAGAGGTCGGACTCGGCTGGTCACGCGCGGTGACGCTGACGGATCCTACGTCTGCCGTCGGAGTTTATACGGCAACGGGGATCTACGGAACCGTAGAGGGCTCAGTTGAATACAGAACGGACGGCTTTTGCGTTATGAATAGCGCGGCAAAGCTTGAAACCGATACGGTCCTCTATTCTTCGGGGTACGGAAATATATATCCCGCGGGACTTGCCGTGGGACGTGTCGTTTCATCCGAGAAGGATAAATACGGACATATTTATACGTATAAAATAGCTCCTTCGGTAGATTTTGACTCACTCACGACCGTGATGATAGTCACGGCAAAAACGGTTTCCTCAGAGCCACCCGAAAGCGACGGTGACGGCAATGTTGGATAATAAAAATCACGCGGGAGGCGTCAGCGTACTAAAAATTACAGCATACGCCGCGGCTGTCTTTCTGCTTGCGGTGTTTCAGTCAAGCGTTGCGTCGAGATTCCCGTTTTTCGGAGCAACTCCCGCGTATCTTCTCGCGCTGACAGCCGCCGCGGCGTTCTTCGACGGAGAGAATACGGGAGCGGCGGTCGGACTCGGAGCGGGATTTTGTTCTGACGCGCTCGGCGGTGTCGGGATCTCTGTACTTCCGATATTTTATACTCTGCTTGGCTGGTTTATCGGAAGAAGTGTCAGAAAATTCGCTCACGAGCATAGTTCGTCTCTCGGCGAGCGGCTTCTTCGATGGGCGATCTGGCTTCTCGCCTCCTCGGGTATCGGAATGATAATAACGACCGTGTGTCTCTTGCTTTCGGCGGGAAAGGTGCATATCCTGTCTGTTTTCGGCAAGATGATAATCCCTGAGGCGATAGGAACCTTTCTTTTCGGATATCCTGTAGGAATAATATTTATGATAATATACAGAAAGAGGAAAAATTATTAATATGAATGAAGATATGAATGTTACTCAATCGGTCTGCGTGTCGCGTGAAAAGGCAAAAAAATATTTTTTGAGGATAGGGCTTGGAGTGCTGCTTCTCCCACTTGTTACGACAGTTCTGCAATATGCGATAGCGTTTCTTTTTGCCGCGTTCGCTCCCAACGTATATAGCTCGTGGTGGTTCTCGTGGCTGCTTTCAACGGTCCCGCTTTATTGCGTCGCTTTTCCGATCTTTGTTTTGGTCCTTCCGAAATCACCCGAAAAGCTTGGCGAAAAGCACCCGTTCGGCGCGGGAAAGCTTGCTATCGTTTGTATAATCTCCATCAGCGCGATGTATCTTTTCAATATAATAGGCTTCAATCTTGTGGAGTATATAAATAGGCTTTCCGACGGAAGACTCGGAAATACGGACGCTCTTAACGAGATAGTCAGCGCGTCGCCTACTTGGATAACGATAGCTATTGCGTGCTTTATAGGGCCCATAATGGAGGAGCTGATCTTCAGAAAGGTACTGGTCGACCGAGTTTTACCGTTCGGCGAGTTCCGCGCGTGTCTTGTTTCCGCGCTCATTTTCGGACTGTTTCACGGCAATTTCCGTCAGTTCTTTTACGCGACGGCGCTCGGATTTATTTTCGCTTACGTTTACGTCAAAACGAGAAATATTTTCTACTCAATAGGAATGCATATCGGAATAAATCTGCTCGGAACGCTTATAATTCCCAATCTTCTGTCAGCTAAAAACCTTGAAGCGGTCGAAAGAGTGGCGGCAGACCCGTTTAATATGACAAATTCGGACGCGCTGAAGGTGCTTCTCGTTGCGGGAACTCTGATAATCGGTGCGGGGATTATACTGACGGGAGTCATACTGTTTTTCGTGTTTTTGAAGAAGATAAGATTCGAAGCTCCCAAATACGAGGTCGAGGGCGGAAAAGCAACAGGAATGCTTATGCTGAATGGGACGATGATCGCGGCGTTTTTCGTTATGGCGGTGAATTTTGTTTTGTCGCTGCTTTGAAAAACGCAAAAATCTTTAAGACGAACAAACGATTAAGATAAACTAAGCCTTTTTAAAAGTTTTGATAAAACTTTTTCAAAAGTTTTTCGGGAGAAGTCGGATCGTAGCCATGTCGTTCTGTGTGCCAAGGAGTTGAGGATT
>JAZRUP010000214.1:0-9231 GCA_045652645.1 Eubacteriales bacterium
CCTTTTTTGTTTTTTCTCAAAATTATTATATCACAAATACAAAAACAAGTCAACACAGAAAACAAAAAAACACAAAGATCTTAGTTTTTTGATCAGTTTTTAAGCGAATGTATAGGTGCGGGAACGCGACCGCCTCGAGAGATGAATTTCTCGGGAGATAGAGAGCTTATCTTCATAACCGGAGCGCTTCCGAGAAGTCCGCCGAAGTTTACGCTGTCGCCGACGTTCTTTCCGTACGCGGGAATAACGCGGACAGCCGTTGTCTTTGTATTTGCAACTCCGATCGAGATCTCGTCGGCAATAAGTCCGCAGATAACCGCTTCGTCCGTATCTCCGGGAACAACGACCATATCTATACCGACAGAGCATACCGATGTCATAGCTTCAAGACGCTCAAGCGAAAGCGCGCCGGATGCCGCCGCTGCTATCATTCCCTCGTCCTCTGACACGGGAATAAACGCTCCCGAAAGTCCTCCGACGTGGCTTGACGCCATAACGCCTCCCTTTTTTACAGCGTCGTTGAGCATAGCAAGAGCCGCTGTCGTTCCGCAACCGCCGCAGGTCTCAAGACCCATATTTTCAAGGATCCTCGCAACGGAATCTCCGATAGCGGGAGTGGGAGCGAGCGAGAGGTCAACTATACCGAATGGTACTCCAAGTCTCTTTGCCGCCTCACTTGCGACAAGCTGACCGACACGGGTTATCTTAAACGCGGTCTTTTTTATAACGTCAGCAAGTGCCGAAAGATCGCAATCCCCAGCCCTCTTAATTGCAGAGGCAACGGTTCCGGGACCGGAAACTCCTACGTTTATAGCGCAATCAGGTTCACCAACTCCGCAGAAAGCGCCCGCCATAAAGGGGTTATCCTCAGGAACGTTAGCAAATACGACAAGCTTTGCGCAACCGATGGAGTTATTATCTTTTGTAAGATATGCCGCGCGTTTGATTGTTCCGCCCATAAGCTTTATGGCATCCATATTGATACCCGCCTTTGTCGTAGCTACGTTCACAGACGAGCATACCATTTTTGTTTCAGCCAATGCCTCCGGTATAACTGAGATAAGATTTCTCTCCGATCGAGTCATTCCCTTATGAACAAGAGCGGAAAAGCCTCCGATAAAGTTGATACCGACGGTCTCTGCGGCTCTGTCGAGCGTTTTCGCAAGCTTGATATATCCATCGGGAGTGAGCGCGCCGCCTATAAGTGACACGGGCGTAACGGAAACTCTTTTGTTAACTATAGGTATGCCGTAATCCTTTGATATCTCCTCTCCCGTTGCAACGAGATCCTCGGCATTTTTCGTTATTTTGTCATAAACCTTCTGGCAAAGGCGAGTTTCATCATCGCTTACGCAATCAAAAAGGTTTATACCCATTGTGATAGTACGTATGTCGAGATTTTCCTCGCGTATCATGCCAATAGTTTCAAGAATATCAGCAGTATTTATCATAATATCTGTGCGCTCCTATAATACTCAAATATGGTGCATCGTATTAAAAATATCCTCGTGAACAGCCGAGATCATAAGTCCCTTTTCGTCGCCAAGTTTCTTGATAACATCCGCAAAATCCGCGAATTTTACTTTAAGAGAATCTATCTCAACCAGCATTATCATAGCGAAATAATCCTGCATAACGCTCTGCGTTATATCCACTATATTAGCGTCATATTCGGCGCAAAGCGCGCTGACCTTTGCGATGATACCAACGCTGTCCTTACCTGTTACGGTTATTACTGCTTTCATTATTTTATATCTCCTTTATTTTTTTGTGTTTTTTATATTTTTAAGAGCATCTTTAACCTTTATGCGCTTCCCGTAATGCATTACGGATGCCGTATATATCCTTATTGAAACAAACGCAACGATAAGAAGAGTTGCGACAAGAATTCCGAGCGAGAGAAGTATCTGGCCTGTACTTACCTCACCGTTGAGCAGCTCGAACGGCATAATAAACGGCGCGCTGAACGGAATGTAAAGTGACAGATTTACAAGATAATCATAAGTCGTACCCATTATCGCCGTAAAATAACTGAGGTAGAATGAACCCATCGAAATTATCATAACCGGCATCATCACCGTGTTGAGGTCCTCTATCTTATCAACCGATGCGCCGCTGACTGCGTTCATAAACGCGTAAAGCATATAGCCGAGCATAAAGAATATAAGTATCAGTATCGCGGATTTCGGTGTAAACGCGTCAAGACTTAAGGTCTGTCCCATAAAGGTAAATCCTTCGGGAATAAAGATGATCCAACAAATTATCGCGAAGATTATCGCTCCTCCGAACTGCGTAAGTCCGACAGCACCCATGCCGAAGCACTTTCCGACAAGTATCTTCCAGGGCTCAGTCGAAACGACAAGCGTTTCCATAACTCTTGACGATTTCTCACTCGCGACTGACGAAGCGACACCGTAGCCGTAATAATAAACGGCGAAAAACGTCAAAGTAATAAGAACTATTCCGATTGCGTATCCGGACATCGTCAAGTTTCCTTCACTCTCGACGGTACAAACAAGCTCTGTTTTTGAAACGTCTATAAGCTCTTGGTCAATGCCCGCATCTTGCATTACCTTCTCAGCATAAACCTGACTTAAAACGGCTCCGACTGTTTCGTAATTCCCTGCCACCCCGTTTAGAAAGTCCTTTGCGACAACGGATATAACGGGTTTTCCGTCTTCACCATTTGTTATATGTATCAAAGAATGTCTGGCATTGTTTTCTATATCTGAGCGAAGCACGTCAAGCTCATCAGGATATTTTTTGTCAAACCGTGTATCTGTAAGCTCAACGGAAAGGCTTTCAATACCCGCATCAAACATTCCCGTTTCGTCAACGAAATAACAGGTATAAAAAGTCCCCTCCGTTAAACTGTCAACATTTCCGTCGGTAAATGCGATCAAAAATCTCGGGAGAGTACATAAGATCAGAATCACAGCCAAAATCACCACCGTCGTGATAATAAAGGCTTTTTTTCTTACTCCCTGACTGTATGTAAAGGCAAAAATATTGAGTATCTGCTTCATATCTCGCTACCTGCCTTCTCTATGAAGATCTCATTGAGCGACGGTTCTCGAAGCTCAAATTTCGTAGGAAATACTTGAGCTTCAGTCAGCGCCGACAAAAATCGCTCCGCATCCTCTTTTCCAGACACGGAATATTCAAGCCCGTCAGCACGGCGTTCTCTTAGTTTAATTCCGACCTTCTCTGCAATTTCCTCTGCCGCTTCGGGCGCATCTATCAAAAGGCGCGTATGCCCATATCCCGCCTTGATCTTCTTTAGGTTTCCCGAAAGCACGGTCTTTCCCCTATGAAGCAAAACGAGATTTTCGCAATATTCTTCAACGGTTGCCATTTGATGACTGCTCATAACTATATATTTCTTACTGTCAACAAGTTCAGAAATAAGTATGCGAAGCGCCTCTGTGTTGACCGGGTCAAGTCCCGAAAACGGCTCATCAAGAATTATAAGCTCGGGATCATGTATAAGTGTTGCCGCGAGCTGTACTTTCTGCTGGTTTCCCTTTGAAAGCTTGTGCGCGAGCATATTTTTGTATTCAGTAATACCGAGGCGCGCCATCAGCTTGTCAGCTGAGCTTTTAGCATCGGTCTTATTCATTCCTCGAAGCATTCCGAAATACACAAGCTGTTCAAAAACCTTAACTTTTGGATATATTCCGCGTTCCTCAGGCATATATCCAAAGCTCAACGTTTCTCTTGATATGGGTTTACCGTCCCAAAGCGACTCTCCGAAATCGGGTCTCATTATGCCAAGCATCATACGGATCGTGGTGGTCTTTCCCGCTCCGTTGGTTCCGATAAGCCCGAAAACTCCGGGCGACTCCATTCCAAATCCGATACGATCCACCGCTATTTTATCGCCAAAGCTTTTGGTTAAATCTTTTACGATTAGTGACATCATCTATCCTTTCGACGTGTAAATACTTCTTTAATACATATTATTATATTACATTTCTCGTTATTTGTCAATAATGATACTATAAAACTGAATGTAATACTTGAAAAATAAAATTTTCTGTTGTATAATATACCAGAGAAAAGAAGAAAGGATATTTTAAATGAAATACGTATTTAAATATCTAAAAAAATATACTGCCGAGTCAATAATCGCGCCTCTTTTTAAGCTTATTGAGGCGTTGCTTGAACTGACTGTGCCCATCGTTGTCGCGCTTATCATAGACAAAGGAATAGGAAACAGTGACAAAGCTTACATAATAAAAATGTGCCTGCTTTTGCTTCTTATCGGTGCTGTTGGTCTCACGTTTTCACTTACCGCGCAATATTTTTCTGCAAAAGCCGCAGTAGGTAGTGCCTCGGATCTCCGCTCCGGCCTTTTCGCGAAGATACAGACTTTTTCTTATTCAAAGCTTGATAAAATAGGAACGTCAACTCTCATAACCCGTATGTCAGGCGACATCAATCAGGTTCAAACAGGTATAAATCTCACTCTGCGTCTGTTGCTCAGGTCTCCTTTCGTCGCATTCGGCGCTATGATAATGGCGTTTATCGTCGGTGCGGGCGCGTCTTACGCAACAGTCAGCTTTGCCTTTGTTATTCCCATTCTGCTCGTCGTAATTTTTATAATTCTTCTTGCGGGAATTCCGATTTACGGAAAGGTTCAGAGAGGACTTGACCGTGTTACGGGATCTCTTCGAGCAAATCTTGACGGTTCAAGAGTTATACGCGCGTTTAGACTTGAAGAACGTGAATCCGAGGAATTTTCCGACCGAGTCAAGCTTCACAAACGAATGAGCCTCGCCGCCGGACGAATTTCGGGACTTCTAAATCCTCTGACATATGTCATTATAAATCTCGCCATAATCTTGCTTCTTCGAAACGGAGCTGCCGAGGTCAATTCGGGAAATCTTACGCAAGGCGAGCTAGTCGCTCTTTATAATTATATGACTCAGATACTCGTTGAGCTTATAAAGATGGCAAATCTAATAATTACGGTAACAAAGGCTATCGCTTGCGCGGGACGGATCTCCTCAGTTATGAACGAGGCCGAAGATATGTCGCTTGAGGTTTCAACCGCGGTCGTCAGTGAAAAAGCACCGCTCATAGCGTTCAAAAACGTAAGCTTTGTTTATCCCGGATCTTCCGGTGAAGCGCTTACCGATATAAGCTTTGAACTTCATTCCGGCGAAAGTCTGGGCATTATAGGCGGTACGGGCTCGGGAAAATCCACGCTTATAAACCTCGTTCCCCGTTTTTATGATATAACTGCAGGTTCCATTGAGATAAACGGAGTAAACGTTCGCACAATAGAGCCTTGCGAATTGCGAAAAAAGATAGGTTTAGCATCGCAAAAAGCAACTCTTTTTGCGGGCAGCATCCGAGATAATATCAAATGGGGAAAGAACGACGCAAGCGATGAAGAAATTATTTCTGCACTCGCAACCGCCCAAATATCAAACATTATAAACGAAAAGACGGATGGACTTGATTCAAATATCGAACAAAACGGACGAAACCTCTCGGGAGGTCAGCGTCAGCGTCTGAACGTTGCCCGCGCGCTCGTCCGCAGACCCGAGATCCTCATTCTTGACGACAGCTCTTCCGCTCTTGACAGAGTTACGGACGCGGCTCTCAGACGAGCGATACACGAGCTTGATTACTCACCCGCCGTATTTATCGTTTCTCAGCGTGCGGAAAGCGTTGCCGAGTGCGATAAGATCCTTGTGCTTGACTCAGGTCACGCCGTAGGACTTGGAACGCACGATGAGCTCTACTCTGCCTGCGACATATATCGCGAGATCTGCGATTCACAGAAAGGCGGTGAATCGAGATGAAAAAAATGAACATCAAAGGCTCAACGCTCAAAAGAGTACTGAAAGCTGTAGGAAAGCGCAAGGTTCTCTTGGTTCTTACTCTCATCTGCGCCCTTATCTACGTCGTTTCATCTGTAATAATTCCCGTGTTTGTCGGTAACGCCATCGATCTTGCCATCGGAAAGGGTAATGTGGATCTTGCCGGAATCGGAGTAATACTTCTCAAAATAGCCGGGTGCGCCGTCGCCGCGGGTATTGCGCAATATCTTATGAATCTTCTTAACAACAGAATAACCTACGGAACTGTTGCCGACCTTCGCAAGGACGCGTTCAACAAGCTTCAAAAGCTTCCCTTCTCTTATCTCGACTCAACCCCGTCGGGCGATACTGTAAGCCGAATCACGACAGATGCCGATCAGCTTGGTGATGGACTTCTGACGGGATTCACACAGTTGTTTACAGGTATTCTTACAATAATTATAACCCTTGTCGTTATGCTTCTAAACTCCCCTGCGATAGCAGCGGCGGTGGTCATTATGACTCCCCTTTCACTTGTCGCGGCCAGGCTTGTCACAAAGAAGACTTACGGATTTTTCAAGGATCAGGCAACGATAAGAGGCGAACAAACAGCTTATACCAATGAGATCATCAGCGGTCAGAAAACAGTTAAAGCATTCTCAAGAGAAAACGAATGTCAGGCGGAATTTGACAAAGTAAATATAAAGCTCAAAAAAGCCTCTCTCAAGGCTATTTTTTGGTCATCCTTGACAAACCCCGTAACACGCTTCGTCAACAGCGTAGTCTACGCGGTCGTAGCTCTCGTCGGAGCGCTTACCGTAATTGCCGATCCTGTAAATTTCACGGTTGGTATGCTCACACGTATGCTTTCTTACGCAAATCAGTACACAAAGCCCTTTAATGAGATATCGGGAGTTTTTACTGAGCTTCAGGGAGCAGTTGCCGCCGCGGAAAGGCTTTTCTTGCTGACCGATGCAATAGCTGAAGTACCCGATGCCGAAGGTTCTCTTGGAAACGTCAAGGGAGAGGTCAGATTAGACTCAGTCAATTTTTCATATTCTCCCGACAAAAAGCTTATAGAAGATCTCGATCTTGAGATACATCCCGGTATGAAGGTCGCTATAGTCGGACCGACGGGTTGCGGAAAAACTACTCTTATAAATCTTCTTATGCGATTCTATGACACGGATTCCGGTACTGTTTCGGTTGACGGAAACGACATAAAAACCGTTACAAGACATTCTTTGCGTGAATCTTACGGAATGGTGCTTCAGGAAACCTGGCTAAAGCCGGGAACTGTTAGAGAAAATATAGCGATGGGTAAACCAGATGCAACCGACGAAGAAATAATCGCCGCCGCGAAAAATGCCCGCGCTCACGGGTTTATTTCAAGATTGCCTAAGGGATACGACACGGAAATAGGTCAAACAGGAATGCTCTCCGAAGGCGAGCGTCAGCTACTCTGTATCGCGAGAGTAATGCTCCTCTCCCCTCCTATGCTCATTCTTGATGAGGCTACATCATCTATCGACACGAGAACGGAACGCAAGATAAAAGAATGCTTTGATAAGATGACCGAAGGCAGAACAAGCTTTATGGTCGCTCACAGACTCTCAACTATACTTGATGCCGATCTTATCCTCGTAATGAAAAGCGGAACTGTCATTGAGCGAGGTACACACGAAGAATTATTAGATCAAAACGGCTTCTACGCAACACTTTGGAACAGCGGTAAAATATAAAAATGAAATTAACGGTTTTAGTCGAAAATACTACGAAAAAAGACAATATCTCAGCCGAGCACGGACTTTCTCTTTATATCGAAACAGGCTCTCATAAGATCCTTTTTGATATGGGGCAGACCGATATGTTTGCAAAAAACGCGAAAGAACTCGGAATTTCGATCGAGGACGTGGACATAGCCATTATATCCCACGGTCATTACGATCACGGCGGAGGCCTTAAACCCTTTCTTGAGCTAAACAAAAAAGCCCCTGTATATATAAATCAAAACGCATTTTTGCCGTATTACAACAACGCTCAAAAATATATAGGGCTTGACACGTCATTAAAAAACGATCCTCGACTCATATATACTAAAGACTTTTGGCGTATATCGGACGGATTATGTCTTTATTCCCATAACGAAAAGAAACCAAACAACAGCTTCGGAAATTTCGGGCTCACCAAAAAGATCGAGGACCGCTTTGTTCCCGATGATTTTAAGCACGAGCAATATCTTTTGATAGAGGAAAACGGAAAGCGAATACTTCTCAGCGGTTGTTCTCATAAAAGCATTATAGATATTGTTGATTGGACTCTCCCGGACGTCCTTGTCGGTGGATTTCATTTTTCAAAAATGCCGCTTGACGATGAGCTTAAGAAAGCCGCGATCAAGATCGGTTCTTACAAAACATCTTATTATACGTGCCATTGTACCGGGATCGAGCAATTTGAGTTTATGAAAAAATATATAAAAGACCTCTATTATATATCCTCGGGAAATGAATATTTAATATGAGAATCAAATAAACACGGAGTATCAAACAGTTGTTTGATACGCCGTGTTTATTTGATTTAACGCTATCTTTATCAGAGCGTTGATTAATATGCTACGCCCTGAGCGAGCATTGCGTCCGCGATCTTGATGAAGCCCGCGATATTTGCGCCGGCAACAAGGTCGCCCTCGCATCCGTACTGCTTTGCGGCAGCGACGGAGCTCTCATAAATACCCTTCATAATGTCGTGAAGCTTTGCGTCAACCTCTTCTGCAGACCAGCTGTAACGCATAGAGTTCTGAGACATCTCAAGTCCGGAAACGGAAACTCCGCCCGCGTTAACTGCCTTGGAAGGAGCAACGACTACACCGTTAGCCTTAAGATATGCGACAGCCTCGTTGGTCGTAGGCATATTGGAAACCTCAACATAATACTTTACGCCGTTAGCAACGATCTGCTTTGCCTCCTCAATGTCAACCTCATTCTGAGTTGCGCAAGGCATAACAACGTCAACCTTTTCACCCCAAGGCTTCTTGCCTGCGAAGAAAGGAACGCCGAACTTGTCTGCGTAGTCCTGAACCTTGTTACGGCATGATGCGCGCATTTCAAGCATAAAGTTGATCTTTTCCTCGGTGTTAACACCGTCCTTATCGTATATGTAACCGTCAGGACCGGAAATAGTAACTACCTTACCGCCAAGCTCTGTGAGCTTCTTAACAGTACCCCAAGCAACGTTACCGAAGCCGGAAACCGCAAATGTCTTGCCCTCAACGCTCTCACCGAAGGACTTGAGCATCTCAACTGCATAGTAAACAGCGCCGAAGCCTGTTGCCTCAGGACGGATGAGAGAACCGCCGTAAGGTCTGCCCTTACCTGTAAGAACGCCTGTGAACTCATTGCGGAGTCTCTTGTACTGACCGTAG
>JAZRUP010000215.1:0-10813 GCA_045652645.1 Eubacteriales bacterium
AAAGCGTAAGCACTTTTTTGTTTTATTTCATTTTTTCCTGCTTTACCTTGTGGTCTATGATGTGGCGCGAGGCAAGCTCACGGTGAACGTCCTCAACGGTAATTCCCATCTCAACCATAAGAACCATCGCGTGATACGCGAGGTCAGCCAATTCATATACGGTTTCAGGCTTGTCGTTTGCCTTGCCCGCGATAATGACCTCTGTCGATTCTTCTCCGACCTTCTTGAGTATCTTATCGATTCCCTTCTGGAAAAGATACGTCGTATAAGAGCCCTCGGGAAGGTCTCTCTTTCTGCCTTCAAGCAACTCGTAAAGACTCTGTAAGCTGAATTCGTGAAGCTCTTCACTCTCATATACGGGCTTTGTGAAGCAAGAATCCGTTCCCGTATGGCACGCGGGACCGTCCTTCTCAACTACAACGACGAGCGCGTCGTTATCGCAATCGGCGGTAATGCTGACTATATGCTGATAATTTCCGCTCGTTTCTCCCTTGAGCCAAAGCTCCTGACGGGAGCGGCTAAAAAAGCAAGTAAGTCCCTTCTCCATTGAGATCTTGAGACTCTCCTTATTCATATAAGCCACGGTCAGCACCTTTTTCGTTATACTGTCAACAACGACAGCTGGGATCAGACCCTTTTCATCAAATTTAAGTTCATCAATATTTATCATGATCTTACCTCTATATTATTCGCGGCAAGCGCGGATTTTAGTTCGTTTATTTTTACCTCTCCGAAGTGGAATATTGATGCGGCAAGACCCGCGTCAACTCCCTTGACGGAATTAAAAAGCGTTATAAAGTCCTCGGTGCAGCCCGCGCCTCCCGACGCAATGACCGGTACGTTTACGGCATCGCACACCGCAGCGAGCATCTCAAGATCAAATCCTCCCTTGACGCCGTCGGTGTCGATGGAATTTACAACTATCTCGCCCGCGCCGTTGTCAACACAACGCTTGATCCACGAGATCGCTTCCATTCCCGTGTCGTCACGACCGCCTCTCGCAAAAACGCGGAACTCTCCGTCAACTCGCTTCACGTCAGCCGACAGAACCACGCATTGGCTTCCGTAGCGAAGCGCGGCTTCTCTGACGAGGTCAGGATTTTTGATCGCGCCCGAATTGACGCTGACCTTATCCGCGCCGCACTTGAGCACTCGGTCAAAATCGTCAAGCGTATTGATACCGCCGCCGACTGTCAGCGGAATAAACACCTTGGAGGCTGTCTCCGTCAGAATGTCTGTGAAAAGCGCGCGTCCCTCTGCCGATGCCGTTATATCGTAAAAGACAAGCTCATCCGCGCCGTTGTCGCTGTAATATTTAGCGAGCGACACGGGCGAGGAAACATCGCGAAGTCCTAAAAAATTCGTTCCCTTTACCACGCGTCCGTCGCGGACGTCAAGGCAAGGTATAATTCTCTTTGTTATCATAATCAGTCCTTATTTTGTTATGCTTATTGCCTCGGCGAGGTCTATATCTCCCGTGTAAACGGCTTTTCCGAGTATCGCGCCGTAAATGCCTGTTTTTTCAAGGCGTTTTACTATATCTATATTTGAAATACCGCCCGACGCAGTCAGGTCGATATTCGGGAATTTTTCTCCGATCTCGCGGTAAAGCTCCTCGTTTGTGCCGCTCATCGCGCCGTCTTTTGAAATATCGGTACATATTATCGCCGAAACACCCATTTTCACAAGCTCCGCGATAAATTCCATACCGGAAACGGTTGACGTTTCTGTCCAGCCCTTGATAGCTACGTATCCGTCCTTAAGGTCAACTCCGACGGCAATTTTATTGCCGTATTTCCCGACCGCCGCGCGAAGAAAATCTCTGTCTGTGAGTGCCGCAGTACCGAGTATTACTCTGAATACGCCCGCTTCTATATATTTATCGACGGTTGCCATATCGCGTATGCCGCCGCCGATCTCGACCTTAAGTCCGCTCTCGTCGGCAAGGCGCTTTACGGTATCAAAATTCGGCGTTCCGCCGTCGCGCGCGCCCTCAAGGTCTACCGCGTGGAGATATTCCGCACCCACCTTGTAAAAGCCCTTCGCCACGGCTACGGGATCGTCCGAATATACCGTCATTTGAGCATAATCGCCGCGCGTGAGGCGCACGGCTTTTCCGCCTATTATATCTGTTGCAGGGAAAATTATCATGATCTGTTTCCTTATTTATGTGATTTTGAAAAAACAAGCCAATTTTTAGGAGTTTCACTCCCAAAAATTCGCTTCTTTTTTCTGAGAAGCAAAGAGGGACGCGATGGGGCTCTGCCCCATTCCCCGCTTAAGAAACTTCTTGAAAGAAGTTTCTTAAGAATCTTCAAGAACTTTTTAAAAGGCTTAGTTTAGATTAAAGCTCAATAAAGGCTTTGAGTATGTTGAGTCCGACGTTTCCGCTCTTTTCGGGGTGAAACTGCGTTCCCATTACGTTTCCGTTCTGTGCCGCCGCCGTAAGTGTCGCACCGTACTCCGTCGTTGCCGTTACGTATTCGTCGCAATCCATAGCGGCGTACGAATGAACGAAATAAACGTGATCACCTTCATTTATGTATTTGAAAAGCGGCGACCTCTCCTTATCCTTCGGAAAGCTCAGAGAATTCCACCCTATCTGCGGTACCTTAAGCTCGCCGATAAGCGGAGCAAAAGGCTTTACCGCTCCCGGGATCAGCCCGAGACCCTCGTGCTCGCCAAACTCGTAGCTCTTCTCGAAAAGCATCTGCATACCAAGGCAAATACCAAGCAGTGGCGTTCCCTTTTTCGCGACGTCCTTAACTACTTCGTCAAGCCCGCTCTCTCGGAGCTTTGCGGCGGCATCGGCAAAAGCTCCGACACCGGGCAATATTATTCTCGGAGCGTTCTCAATAATTTTTCTGTCACTCGTGACTATCGCCTCTTCGCCAAGATATGCGAGCGAGCTTTTAAGAGAAAAAAGATTTCCGACTCCGTAATCTATAATGACTGTCATAGCGTTCCTTTCGAGGACGGGATCTCGTCCATAAAATCGGGATCGTACGCAACAGCGCGGCGCAGCGCGCGGGCCGTTGCCTTGAAGCTTCCCTCAAGTATGTGGTGCGTGTTCTTTCCCGCGATACGTCTTATATGAAGCGTCATTTTTGCCGTTCTGACGAAAGCGAGCCAGAATTCCTCGGCAAGCTCCGTATCAAAATCGCCGACACGGCGGCGAGGTAAATCGACCTCGTAGCCGAGATACGCGCGACCCGAAATATCGACCGCCGCGAGGATAAGAGCCTCATCCATCGGCAGATTTATATCTCCGTAGCGGACTATTCCGCGGCAATCGCCGAGCGCCTTCGCAAAAGCCGTACCGAGGCAGATCCCGACGTCCTCGACCGTGTGGTGATAATCGACTTCGGTGTCACCCTTGCAGGTCACGTTAAGATCAAACCTGCCGTGCTTCGCGAAAAGCGTAAGCATATGGTCAAGAAAACCGCAACCCGTATCTATTTCGGATACTCCTCTGCCGTCAAGCGTGAGCGAGAGCTTTATATCCGTTTCTGCTGTTTTTCTTGTTATTTCAGCGTTTCTCATAATTTTTGTCCTTACTTAAGTATTTCTCGGCACGCGAGTAGAAGCGCCTTGGCTTCAGCGTCCGTTCCGACCGTTATTCTGTTATATTCGGAGATCCTCGGAGCGTCAAAATGTCTGACGAGTATTCCCTTCTCTCGAAGTCTGAGGTAAAGCTCTTTACCGCCGATCTGTCCGTGCTTTGCGAAAACAAAATTCGCCTTTGAATCCGTCAGCTCAAAGCCGAGAGCCCTGAGTCCTTCCGACATATATTTTCTCGTCGCCATAACTCTTTCGCAATTCGACATATAATACGAGTTATCGTCGATCGCTGCCGAACCTGCCTCGAGAGACATTGAGTTTACATTATAGGGATTGGTTGAATTTCTTATCTTATCAAGATCCGAGATAAGCGCTTTCGAGCCCATCGCAAAGCCGACTCTGGCGCCCGCCAAAGATCTTGACTTTGAGAACGTTTGCGTAACGAGAAGATTATCGTATTTTCCGATAAGAGCTGCCGCGCTCTCCGTTCCAAAATCAACGTACGCCTCATCAATAACGACCACGTTGTTTTTATTGTTGACTACGATCTCTTCAATCTCGGAAAGTGTCAACGCAAGTCCTGTCGGAGCGTTCGGATTCGCTATAAATACGGTCCGTCCGAGATCGAAATATTTCTTTATGTCTATCGAAAAATCTGCTTCAAGCGGTATTTCAAGATAATCTATGCCGTGAAGCATTCCGAAAACCTTATAAAATCCGTAGCTTATGTCGGGAAATGCCGCGCCCGTGTTGCTGTCGCAATAAGCCATAAACGCGAAATTGAGCGCTTCGTCCGAGCCGTTCGTAACTATGACGTTCTCGGGTTCAAGCCCGTAAAGCGCCGAGAGCTTCCCTCTCAGCTTATAAAGCGTTGGATCGGAATAAAGATTAACGCGTCCCGCCGCGTCCGACGCCGCCTTGACCGTCGCCGCCGATGGCGGATAAGGCGACTCGTTCGTATTAAGCTTTATAAACTTTCTCTCCTTCGGTTGCTCACCGGGAACGTATTCCTTGAGCGAGTCAAAGCGTTTTGATATATACTTACTCATTGTATTTAAACCTCGCCTCAGCGGAGAGCGCGTGCGCGTCAAGTCCCTCTTTACGGGCAAACGCCGCGACGTCGCGGTACGCCTTTTCAAGCGCGCCCTTTTCGTAATAAGAAAACGCACTCTTCTTTACGAAATCGTCAACGGACAAGGGGCTTGAAAATCTTGCCGTGCCGCTTGTCGGGAGAGTATGGTTGGGACCAGCGTAATAATCGCCGAGAGCCTCGGGGCAATATCTTCCGAGGAAGATCGAGCCTGCGTTTCTTATCTTGTCGAGATACTTAAACGGCTCGTCCACGCACACTTCAAGATGCTCGGGCGCTATCCTGTTCGACATTTCGATGACCGCGTCAAGATCCTCGCAAACGATTATCTTTCCGTTTCCGTCGATAGAAACTCTCGCGATCTCGCGCCTTGGAAGCGATTCAAGCTGTGTTTCGAGCTCTGCCTGAACCGCCTTCGCAAGCTCCATACTGTCCGTGACAAGCACAGCGCTCGCCATTTTGTCGTGCTCAGCCTGTGAAAGCAGGTCTGCCGCTATCCAAGCGGGCTTTGTCTTACCGTCTGAAATTATAAGTATTTCGGATGGCCCCGCGATCATATCTATCGCGACCTTACCGAACACCTGACGCTTTGCCTCGGCGACGAACGCGTTTCCGGGTCCGACTATCTTATCGACAGAGGGAACGCTCTCGGTTCCGTAAGCCAGAGCCGCGACCGCCTGCGCGCCGCCGATCTTGAAGATCCTGTCAACTCCGGCGACCTTTGCCGCAGCGAGTATTGCGGGATTTACCGTTCCGTCAGCCGACGGAGGCGTTACCATAATGACCTCGTCAACGCCCGCAAGCTTTGCGGGGATACAGTCCATAAGAACGGTTGACGGATACGCCGCCGTGCCGCCGGGAACGTAGATCCCCGCCCTCTCAAGCGGAGTTACCTTCTGACCGAGGATTATTCCGTCCGCCTTCTTCATTCTGAAGCCTTTTCTTATCTGGTGCTTATGATAAGCCTTGATATTTGCGGCGGACTTTTTAAGTATTCTTCGGAAAGCGGGCTCGACCGACGCGTATGCCGCCTCTATCTCCTCTTTCGTTACCTCAAGGGACTCAAGCTTGGCTTTGTCGAATTTTTCGGTATAAGCCAAAAGAGCTCTGTCTCCGTTTTTGCGAACGTCCGCGATTATAGCGGCTACGATATCCTCAACTCCCGCGGCTGTTACCTCACGTGCAAATATGTCGCTGTCGGACATCTTTTTACTGTCGTATATCTTTATCATTTTTAACCTCTCTGCAGGGAAAGCTTTTCGACAAGAGCCGCTATTTCGTCTCTCTTGAATTTATATCCCGATTTGTTGGCTATGAGCTGCGCACTTATCGGTACTATCGAGGTCTTGACCTCAAGTCCGTTTTCCTTTAAGGTAGAGCCCGTTTCGACGATATCGACGATAACGTCCGAAAGTCCGAGTATCGGAGCGAGCTCTATCGAGCCGTGGAGCTTGATTATATCAATGGCGCGGCTGATACCCGAATAATATTTACTTGCTATATTCGGAAATTTCGTCGCGACACGAAGCGGTCTGCCTCGGTCATCCTCAAATTCTTTCGGCGCGGCAACGCACATACGGCACTTACCGACTCCGAGATCGAGAAGCTCATATACATCAGGCTCGTACTCAAGGATTATGTCGCTTCCCGCGACTCCTATATCCGCAACGCCCCTTTCAACGTATTTAGCGACGTCCGTCGGCTTAACGAAAAAGTATCTGACCCCGTCCGCCTCAAACACGAGCTTTCTTGAAGGTTTGTGTATCTCGGGGCAAACGTATCCCGCGTTCTCGAAAAAGCCGAGCACGGTATCACCGAGTCTGCCCTTAGGCAAAGCTACGTTTATCATTCGTTTACCTCCGTAAATTTTATTGTTTCGGAAAATTTAACTCCGTCCGGACGGCTCTTAGCGGCAAGAACTCTTTTGCCACCGTTAATAAGCGTCGCTACCTTTGTCGCGACCTTAGCGGGGTCGTCGTTCTCCCCGTAAACGAGAAGCACGTCGATATCCGTGTCATTCTGCTTTTCAAAGGACGTGAGCTTGTCAAGATAAATAGCAAATCCGCACGCGCCGATATCGCGTCCGAATCTTTGAAGGAGCGGGTCGTAACGTCCGCCCGACAAGACCGCCGAGGGGATACCGCTGACAAAGCCTCTGAAAATTATACCGTTATAATAGCTCATATCGTTAATAAGGGAGAAGTCAAGGAAAACGCGTCCGTCAAGTCCGAGTGAAACGAGTATCGCGCATATTCCCTCAAGCTCGGATATAGCCTCGCACTCAGGCAACATCGACTTTATCATAGGAAGCGCGTCCGTCAACGGCTGATACTCAAAAAGGAGCTTGCAGATGCCCTCCGTCAGCTCGCCCTCGCCAAGTATCTTTTTTACGCCGTCGGTGCTTCTGCGGCGGATAGCGTCCGTTAACGCTTTCTTGCCGCCCTCGTCCATTCCCGCCGCATCCGTTACAGCAGCTATAAGACCCATATGAGAAATATCGAGTATATGCTCGTCACTTATCTCACGAAGAGACATCTCAGCAAGCGCTATGACCTCTGCGGTCGAATAAACATCGTCAGCTCCCAGCGATTCAAGACCGAGCTGCATTATCTCGGAGAATTCCTTACCGCCGTCATTCGGACGGTAGACGTTTTCATTATAAAAAACCTTTACGGGAAGAGACTCGTCCTCACCGAGATTCTTTACGATAGACAAAGTGACGTCGGGCTTAAGCGCCTTAAGCTTTCCGCTTCTGTCTGTAAACGTAAGAACTCCCTCCGACGCGAGAAAGCTTTTATTCCCCGCGTAAAGGTCGTAATCCTCGAACTTGCTCATAAGAAAACGGCGGTATCCGTATCTTCCGTAAAGCTCGCGGCATTTAAGTATTATTTTTTCCGCAGGCGTTGCTGCGCTGTACTGTGTGTTCATTTTTACTCCAAAATACATTAAGATTATATTATTATATCATAAGTTATTATGTTTTTCAACAAATATGCGAAAATTATATCACACTTCATCGCTTTAGTCAAGTAAAGCGTTAAAATATCCTGCCGCTTTTAATGTAAACATTTTGTTAACACGCTTTTTTTCGCAAAATTCTCTGACACTCATCAGAAAATATGTTATAATTTCTACGTAAGTAACGGCGATGCTCAACGCTTTCACGCCCGCACCGCCGAATTTGGGATAATTTTCAAGATCAACGTAATATAAAGAATTCCGCAACGGCAAGGATCATAAGAAACGCAAAATTTATCGCGGAAAACAAAGCTATATAATATCCCGTTTTCTTCGGCTCGTTCTTTGTATATTCCTTGAACGTTATAAGGCTCGCAAGTGATGCGATAAGAGTTCCGGCGCCTCCTATATTGACTCCGACAAGCAATTCTCTCCAATTATCCGTAAATTGAGATAGTAATATCGATGTTGGGACGTTGCTTATCACCTGACACGAAAGCGCGCTGAATATAAGCGTATTTTTCTCAAGAAGCACCGAGAAAAGCTCCCTGACCGCATCTATCCTCGCCATATTTCCCGCGAAGATAAAGAAGCAGACGAATGTAAGAAGAAGTCCGTAATCCACCTTACCGAGCGCACGTCTGTCAAGAAACAAAAGCGCTATCGGAATAACTATAAGTCCCATCCAGTACGGTATAGCTCTGAAAACTATAAATATTGAAAAAGCGAAAAGCACCAGATAAACAACGGTTCTCCATACGGGCAGTCCTTTTTTGTCATCTTTTTTAAGGGAAAGCTTATCGGACTTTACGAAAACTATACAGCAAAGCGTTATAAGCGCGATAGCGATGATGAAAGGCGGGAGCATCGTGAGAATAAACTGCCCTGTCGGTATTGAGAATTTGCTGAAAAGGTATAGATTCTGCGGGTTGCCGAACGGAGTTAACATTCCGCCGAGATTCGCGGCAATATTCTGCATAATGAACGTAAACGCCATATATTTTCTCTGTCCCGTGGAATCAAGCACGAAAAATCCGAGCGGCAGGAACGTGAGCAGCGCCATATCGTTGGCTATCAGCATAGATCCTATAAATGTTATGTAAACGAGAGCTATGACCGCCATTCGAAGATTTCCCGTTGCTGTTACTATCTTCTTCGCAAGAAAAGTGAAAAATCCGATATTTTTTAGCGCGCAGATGACCGCAAGCGTACAGAAGAGGC
The DNA here is from genome assembly GCA_045652645.1 of Eubacteriales bacterium. GTDB lineage: Bacteria > Bacillota > Clostridia > Oscillospirales > CAG-272 > RGIG3994. The sequence continues at coordinate 8,831 of JAZRUP010000215.1, forward strand.
AAGTCAGCGTCTTAAAATCGAAATAACCGATATACTCCGCGTCAGGCGGCACGATAGCCGACGTAACGGTAGCTAAAACCGCCGCTATGACAAGCACTGCGTTTGATTTTATGAATCCGAATACATCCTTAAATAAATGAGTCGGAAAATGAATATGGTGTCCGCCATGCGTCGGTGCCGAGTTCATCTGTTTTTCTCCTTTGTTATATTTTACTGCTTTGCAACTTCGCTTTCGCGAAGCGAAAACTTCACTGTTTTTCACAACTCGATTATTTTACCACACAGTATCAAATATGTCAATAGTTTTATAAAGGTTTTACACAGAAAATCCATTTAAAATATGTATAATTTTGACAAAGCAAATGTCAATATATATAAAATTCAATTATGTTTATTATGGAGGTTTACTATGAAAATAAAATGGTACGGACACGCTTGCTTTAAAATAATCTCCGGCAATTATTCTGTCGTTATCGACCCCTATTCACCTAACAGCGTTCCGGGGCTCTCGCCTCTCCGTCTTAAAGCTGACAAAGTGCTCTGCACTCACGACCATCACGATCACAACGCGAAAGGTGCTGTCGAGCTGATAAAAAACTCGGCCTCCCCATTTAAATACGCGACAGTCAAGACCTTTCACGACGAAGTCGGAGGTGAAAAACGCGGTAAAAATTCAATTTATATACTTGAAGCCGAGGGGCTTCGCGTAGCGCATTTCGGAGATCTCGGATGTATTCCTACCGACGAACAACTTAACACTATCGGAAACCTTGACGCGGCGATGATCCCCGTTGGCGGTTACTATACCATCGACGCAAAGACAGCAAAGCTCATACTCTCGAGGCTTGATGTCAAGGTCATAATTCCTATGCATTACCGAAACGGTGACGTAGGCTACGGCGTTCTCGATACGCTCGACACATTTGAGTCGCTTATCACAGACCGCCCCGCGTTTGACTACGGCGACGAGATAGAAATAACGGCTGACACCGAAAAACAGCTTGCGGTTTTGAATTTGTAAAAAGTCCAAGTCTTCTTGCGAAGATGTGACAACAATCGTAGGGGCGTGCATTGTACGCCCATCCCCCCAAAAATGAATAAAAGAACGGACGACCGATGGTCGCCCTACCGTTTTCTAAATGGAGATTTCAACGCTATGAGTATTAAGAAAAACGAAATACCGATATTGGAGTTTGATACCGAACAAACAGCGGTTATTAACCCGACACACGAAAAATTAGATTTGAAGCTACCGAAAAAATGTGTGTTTGCTTTCCTCGGTAAGCATATCGACGAATATGCAAGAAAAACGGAAACACGGCAGGTATCAAAATTCATCAGTGCAACGAAACATTATCCAATATACATAACAAAGTATAAGGGCGAAGAAATAGCACTTTGCCAAGCTCCTGTGGGGGCTGCTCCTGCGGCACAGATACTTGATTGGCTAATTGGCTATGGTGTACGTGAAATTATTTCTGCAGGCTCTTGCGGTGCTCTTGAAAAATTTCCAGAAAGCACTTTCCTTGTGCCGAATAAAGCTCTGCGTGATGAAGGAACATCTTATCACTACGCTCCACCTTCACGCTTTATTGAAATTAGCGAAAGAGCGAGAAAAGCAATCAAAGAAACTGTTCTTGAACATAGAATGAAGTATCAAGAGGTCGTTACTTGGTCAACTGACGGATTCTTCCGTGAAACCAAAGAAAAAGTAGCATACCGTAAAAGTGAGGGCTGCTCCGTTGTTGAAATGGAGTGTTCGGCACTTGCAGCTTGTGCCGCTTTCAGAGGGGCAACTTGGGGAATGATACTCTACACCGCAGACAGCCTTGCCGATGTGGATAAATACGACGAGCGAAATTGGGGCGGCAACGTATACGAATATGCTCTTTCCCTATGTCTCGATACGGTTTTCAAATTGTAAAATCTGTATATTCCAATTTAACGCAACACCCCGACAGACAAAATCTGTCGGGGTGTTGC
>JAZRUP010000216.1:0-6707 GCA_045652645.1 Eubacteriales bacterium
AGGGGAGTCGAACCCCTGTCCGAAAACACCTTGATATGACTTTCTCCGGGTGCATTACGTCTTTAATATTTCCCTTTCGGGCAGCCGACGTACAGGCCGATCCGTCAGGTAGCCTTTTTATGCGTGGTCGGTACAAAAGCAAACTCCCGACTCACGTTCATCGCTCCTTGACGCCAAGTCCGAGGCCGCGATACTCCCCGGAGTGACGGGCGGCCCCGCAGGACCGCAGCACCGCTTAATTATTAACCGTTACGGTTAACAATTAAGCAGCCATTGCAACTGTATTGTTGTCGTTTATTTTTTAAGTTTGGGCAGTTTATGAGATTGCCCGGCTCAACCCGCTTATCATACCTCAGCATCCCCGTCGAAACCTTTACGCCCCCATATGGAGAGTGAAATGTTTTGCGACGCAAAACGTGAAATATTGCGCTTCGCGCAATGTGAAATCCATACTTCGTATGGGTAAAATCCTGCGCTTTCGCGCAGGGTTTCTTCATACTGTTACTCTTTAACCTTTATATCGCAGCCCTCGTACGTTGTATTTTCGAACGAGCAGTTTTTGAAGCTCGCGCCGCTGAAATCTACGTTTTCGAATTTCGATTCCTTCATATCAACGCATCCGAATTCTGTTCCCTCAAGTGTCAGCCCACCGTACTTGCAGTTCTTCATATTGATATCGGAGAAGCTTGTTCCCGACAGGTTGATGTTATGGAACGTCGAATTCTTGAGGTCAAGATTATCAAACACCGATTCGGGAAGCGACGAATTTTTGACCTCGTACTTTCTGTAATTCGTTTCTGTATCTCTATAGTCCGCCTTATCAACGTCGCCGACAAAGGTAACCGCCCTCTCGATAGGATTTCTCGGTCTTGCGGGAAGGATCATCGCGGGATGTCCGACAGGAACCATAGCTACTATTCTATGATCCTCGGCAACACCGACGATCTCTCGGCATTTATCGTTATCAAACGCGCCCATAAAGCATCCGCCAAGCCCCATATCGGCGGCGGCAAGCAGAATATTCTCGATAGCCGCGGCGGTATCCTGAACCGCGAAAAGATTTTCAGCCTTATCTCCGAATCTTGCGGCAAGCGCCTTCGCTGCGGTACATACCACAAAAATGACGGGGGCCGTCGTTGCCCAATCGGCAACCGTCTTCGTTTCTGATAGTCTTCTCTTAACGCTCTCGTCAGTCACGACGTAAAAATGCCAGGACTGCATATTGCAGGCATTGGGCGCTGCGATCGCGGCATCTATCAACTTCATTATCTGCTCGGAGGTAACGCCCTCTTCCGTAAATTTACGTGTACTGCGTCTTGCCTTCAAAACCTCTGAAAATTCCATCAGTCATACCTCCTTGATTTATCATATCGTTCCATCTCGCGGTCAGCTTCCTTCTTTGCGTCGGTCTCTCGCTTATCGTAAAGCTTTTTCCCTCGGCAAAGCCCGACCTCGACCTTTATCCTCGCTCCCGAAAAATATAACGAAAGCGGCACGAGTGTATAGCCCTTCTGACCTACAAGACCCGAAAGCTTCATTATCTCGCGCTTATGCATAAGCAGCTTTCGGTCTCGCCTCGGCTCACGGTTAAATATATTTCCCTTCTCGTAAGGGCTTACGTGCATACCTACGACGAATATCTCTCCGTCCTTTATTGAGCAGTACGAATCCTTGAGGTTGACCTGTCCGCCCCTTATACTTTTGATCTCTGTACCGAAAAGAGCTATTCCGGCTTCATAGGTATCATCAACGAAATAATCGTGATACGCCTTGCTGTTTTTGGCGACCTGCTTGTTTTTTGCGTTTTTATCAGCCATAACTAACTCCTTTCTTTAAGATACCCTATTATTATACTACATCTCTCTGTCGAAATCAAGTGTTTTTTGCAATTGAAGCAAACTGTTTTTACATTTTTGTTAACAATGCCATATTAATATTGACTTTACCCTCGAATCGAGGTATAATGTACGACGTCGTACAATTTAATTGTACGACGTCAAACAAAAAAATAAGGAGGAAAACATATTGAAAACGAAAAGAGTTGCGCACGAGATAAGGACTCTTTACAATGCGATACGGAGAATGATAGACAATTCCCCGGTCAAGCGCCAAATAGACGACGTTACTGGAACGAACGCGAGAATAATCGGTTATCTTGCCGACAGAACTGACTGCGACGTTTATCAGCGCGATATTGAAAAAGAATTCGGTATAACCCGTTCCACAGCTTCGAAGGTTCTCATCCTTATGGAGAAAAAAGGACTTATAGAGCGTGTCGGAGTCTCTCACGACGCACGACTCAAAAAAATAGTTATGACAGAAAAATCGCTTGAGCTCGCAAAGCTTATGTGCCGTGACAGACTCGAAACCGAGAGGATCCTGTCAAAAGGCTTTACCGATGCTGAGCTTAAGCAGTTTATGGAATACATAACAAGGGTCAAAAACAATATCGTATCTGCCGAAAGGAGCTGAAAACAAAAGAAATGATAAAAAGACTCGCAAAAAGCATCAGAGAATTCAAAAAGCCTTCGATTCTCACGCTCATCTTCATTATAGCGGAGGTAGTTATTGAGGTATTCATTCCCTTTATAACCGCCAAGCTTATAAACTACATTCAAGAAACGGAAAAGCTCGGAGAGACGCTCGATATGTCTGTAATACTGTGGCACGGAGTCCTCCTCACCGTAATGGCTATACTATCGCTCACATGCGGAGGCGTTGCGGCTTACACCTGCGCCAAGGCATCGTCTGGATTTGCGAGGAATCTCCGTCAAGACGTATTCGATAACATCCAGACCTTCTCTTTCAGAAATATAGACAAATTCTCGTCAACGTCTCTCGTTACACGTCTGACAACGGACGTACATAACGTACAGATGTCCTATATGATGATAATAAGAACGGCAGTACGCGCGCCACTTATGCTCATTTTCGCCATCGTTATGGCGGCGATCATGGGCGGTTGGCTCGCTATGTCCTTCGCTGTTCTCGTTCCCCTTCTCGCCTTCGGACTTATACTTATAGGTCGACGCGCAATGCCCGCATTCAAGGCAGTATTCAAGAAATACGATAAGCTGAACGAATCCATTGAGGAAAACGTACGCGGAGCCCGTGTTGTAAAGGGCTTTTCTCGCGAGGAGCTTGAGAAAAAGAAATTCAAGCGCGCATCTGATGATATATGCAACGACTTTACCAAGGCGGAACGCATAGTCGCGCTCAACTCTCCTCTTATGCAGCTCTGCACGAACTCAAATATGATCTTCGTTATGATAGTCGGCTCTATGCTCGTTATAAACAGCGGCGGCGCGACGGTCAACGTCGGACATATGTCCGCTATGCTGACATACGGCATGCAGATACTTATTCAGCTTATGATGCTCTCTATGATCTACGTTATGATCTCTATGTCATCTGAATCTATGAAGCGTATTTATGAGGTGCTCAGCGAAGAATCCGCTCTCACGAATCCCGAATGTCCCGTTACCGAGGTCAAAGACGGCTCGATAGACTTTAACGGTGTCAGCTTCAAATATTCAGAGAAAGCTCAAAAGAGCGCGTTGACTAACGTTGATCTTCACATAAGATCGGGAATGACCGTCGGTATACTCGGCGGAACGGGCTCAAGTAAATCTACTCTCGTTCAGCTCATCCCTCGTCTTTACGACGTGACCGAGGGCTCCGTCAGGGTCGGCGGTGTTGACGTCAGAGAGTATGATCTTGATACCCTGCGAGGCTCAGTCGCTATGGTTCTTCAGAAGAATCTGCTATTCTCGGGTACTATAAAGGAAAATCTCCGTTGGGGTAATGAAAACGCAACGGATGAAGAGATGATCGAGGCTTGCAAACTCGCAGAAGCTCATGATTTCGTATCCTCCTTCCCCGAGGGCTACGACACCCATATCGAGCAGGGCGGAACTAACGTATCGGGAGGTCAGAAGCAGCGTCTTTGCATAGCGCGAGCACTCCTTAAAAAGCCCAAAATACTTATTTTGGATGACTCAACGAGCGCAGTCGATACAAAGACAGACGCGTACATAAGAGCAGGATTCAGATCTTATATTCCCGAAACCACGAAGATCATTATAGCGCAACGAGTATCCTCGGTTCAGGATGCGGACTTGATACTAGTTATGGAAAACGGCGGCGTTGCCGCTATGGGAACTCATACCGAGCTTCTCGCGTCGTGCGATATTTACCGCGAGATATACACACAGCAAGTCGGAGGAGGTGACGAAGAATGAGCAGACCTATCCCCGAAATGAAAAACGGAAAACGCAAGATAGATTTTAAGCTGCTTGGCAGAGTAATAAAATTACTGTTTTCCTTCTATCCAAGGCTTATGCCCCTCGTCGTCGTGTGTATGATCCTCTCCGCGATAGTAGCATCGACCCCCGCACTGTTTACTCAAACGATAATCAATATTCTTGACGAAGCGCTGAAGACAAAACCTATACCCGCTTGGTCAGAGATAGCTGAAAAGGTAATCCCCATCGTTCTTATCCTTGCTTCGCTGTACCTTGTATCAATAACGCTGACCACTGTACAAACTCAGCTTATGGCAAAGATAACGCAAGGTTTTCTCTCCAAAATGCGTTGCCGTATGTTTAACGGAATGCAGAATCTCCCCATCAAATATTTTGACACACATCAGCACGGTGATATAATGAGCCACTATACGAACGATATCGACACTCTCCGACAGCTCGTCTCGCAGGCTCTGCCCAGCTTGCTTCAGTCAAGCACTATCGTCCTGACAGTACTCTTCATTATGCTTTGGTCTAACATCTGGCTGACACTCGTCGTTCTCGTCGGAGTATTCGCGATGATAGCGGTATCCGGCAAGATCGGAGGAGGTTCAGCAAAGAATTTCATAAAGCTCCAAGGCAATATCGGTAAATTTGAAGGCTATATCCAAGAAATGATGAGCGGTCAGAAGGTCGTTAAGGTGTTCTCAAGAGAGGAACAGGTAAAGAAGGATTTTGCTGACATTAACAACGATCTTTTCAAAACGAGCTACAAGGCAAACGCCTTCGCAAATATGCTCGGACCGATTATTATGAATATCGGAAACATTCTTTACGTTATAGTTGCAACCGTTGGCGCGATACTTATTCTAACGGAAGCTCCCAACCTCTGCGTCAAGGGCATCTTGGGGCTTAATGCCGACAAGGTCGTATCCATCGGCGTTGCCGTATCTTTCCTCAATATGACTAAGCAGTTTACGGGCAACGTAAATCAATTCTCACAGCAGATAAACTCCATCGTTATGGCGCTCGCGGGCGCGAAGCGAGTATTCGCGCTTATGGATGAAACTCCCGAGACCGACGAGGGCTACGTAACCCTTGTCAACGCCGAGATCGACGAGAACGGAAATATCACGGAAACCGACAAGCACACGGGAAAATGGGCGTGGAAGCACCCACACGGTGACGGAACTCTCACATACACAGAGCTTCGAGGTGACGTCAGAATGACCGATGTCGATTTCGAATATGAGGAAGGCAAACCCGTCCTGCGTAACGTTTCCGTATACGCCGAGCCCGGTCAGAAGGTCGCGTTCGTAGGAGCTACCGGAGCGGGCAAGACGACCATCACAAACCTTATCAACCGCTTCTACGATATAGCGGACGGTAAGATACGCTACGACGGAATCAACATCAACAAGATCAAAAAATCCGATCTTCGCCGCTCTCTCGGCATCGTTCTCCAGGATACGAACCTCTTTACGGGTACCGTTATGGAGAATATAAGATACGGAAACCTTGAAGCGACGGACGAGGAGTGCATAAAAGCCGCTCGTCTCGCGGGAGCGGACGATTTCATCACACGTCTGCCCGAGGGCTATAATACCCTTCTCACGAACAACGGAGCGAACCTATCTCAAGGTCAGCGTCAGCTTATCGCGATCGCGAGAGCCGCCGTTGCCGATTCCCCCGTTATGATACTCGATGAGGCAACAAGCTCGATCGACACCAGAACCGAGGCGATAGTACAGAGGGGTATGGACGCGCTTATGAAAGGCAGAACGGTATTCGTTATCGCTCACCGCCTCTCAACCGTCAGAAACTCCGACGTTATAATGGTTCTCGACCACGGCTGCATAATCGAACGCGGCAACCACGAAAAGCTCATCGCGGAAAAAGGAACTTATTATAGACTTTACACAGGCGCGTTTGAACTTGAATAAAAAACATTCCATACGCATTTTGCGTATGGAATGTTTTTTGCATCAAGCTATTGCTAAAACCGTCAAAAAGTGGTATAATATATTAAATATGTCTTGTAAAAAAAGAAAATAATAAAGAAAGCAGATAAAAAATATGTTTATTCTTCACAAGACCGACGGCAGAGCGCGCCGCGGCACACTTCAAACAGTTCACGGGGACATCGAAACTCCCGTATTTATGAATGTCGGCACCTGCGCCGCCATCAAGGGCGGTGTCAACACTATGGAGCTTCGCGAGATCGGCTGTCAGGTCGAGCTTTCGAACACCTACCACCTCCACCTCCGTCCCGGTGACAGACTTATCCACGATATGGGCGGTCTTCACAAATTTATGAACTGGGACAGACCCATTCTCACGGACAGCGGCGGATTTCAGGTATTTTCCCTCTCGCAGCTGCGTAAAATAACCGAGGAGGGCGTTCGCTTCGCCTCCCATATCGACGGAAAGCGCATTTTTATGGGTCCCGAGGAGAGTATGCAG
>JAZRUP010000217.1:0-5347 GCA_045652645.1 Eubacteriales bacterium
CCTCTGCGCCCGATAGTAGCTTCCAGTATGACACCAACAACCGTATTATTGCTATCAATGTTCAAGGGCTTGCCGGCAAAGCAAGACTATACTTCTATTCCTTATAGTAAAATAAGCACGTTCTCTTTGGAAACTGCTGGATTTTTTGATTTGGATGCAGAATTGGAACTTTACATGTCTGGTGTAGGCAAAGTTAAATTCCAGTTTACAGGCAGTACAGATGTCAAAGAAATTTGTAAAGCGATTTCCGTATACACATTAGCGTAAAACAAATATAGATAGGTGCGCCCCTTTTTATATCTGTCCCCCCTTGTACACCCACACGATATAAATCGCTATAAAAATCACTCACAAACAGGAGGGCTGTTTGAGCGCCTCGTTTAATTTTTAAATACCCCATAGGTTACGGATCGACCTATGGGGTATTGTTAGTTTATTCTTCGGTTCGCTACTTTTTCGGCGCAGGGGGCGACTGTGCATGACCAATTTGTGTGGTAAATGACGAGTCCCGGCTTGCCGGACGCGGGCTTTTTGACGTGTCTTGCCTTAGTGTAATCGACGTCCACCTTCTCACCGCCGGCGGCGCGTGAATACTGCGCGGCGATCTCGGCGGCTTCCGTGAAGTCTGTCTCGCTCGGTTCGTCTCCGTTAGATACCATAAGCACGTGCGAGCCCTGCGTACCCTTGGCGTGGAACCACCAATCGTCCTTTTCCGCGAGCTTGAAGGTTATATAGTCGTTCTGAATATTGTTTTTACCGCAAAGTACCGTATATCCGCCCGACGTTTTGAACTTCGCTATCTGCGGCTTTAGCGCCTTTTGCGGCTTTGCAGACAGCTTCATACGCGACGCGTATCCCGAACGGTAAAGCTCGTCGCGTATCTCCGCGAGGTCCGCTGCGGTCTCCGCGTGGGTAAGCGCGTCAAACACGGAATAAATATATTCAAGCTCGCTCTCTCCGAGCTTTATTTGTTTTGTAAGCTCGACCTGCGCGGTCTTTGTCTTTGCGTATTTTTTATAATATCTCTGAGCGTTTGCCGACGGCGACAGCCTTTCGTCAAGCTCGATCTCGACCTCGGCGTAGTTTCCGTCGTCGTCACAAACGGAATAATCGGTCAGCGTTACCTTTTTGTCGCCTCGCTTCAGCTTGTAGATATTGGCTGTTATAAGATCTCCGAGCGCCTTGAAGCTCTCACCCTTTTCGCAATCCGCAAGCTCTCCTCTTTGCGCGTCGAGCTTCTTTTTGATGCGTGACTCGGCATTTGTGAGCAGCTTTAATATATCCGCCGCCCTCTGACGCGTTCTTTGCATACGGTCGCGCTCAAGATAATAGGCGTCGAGCACCTCGCCGACCGTCGCGTAGCTTCGAAGCTCTGCCGAACCGTACTGTGTCAGGGGAAGGAAGCTGTATTCTGTCGGCATACCGTCAAGAATTACGAGTGTTGGTTCGAAATCAGCGTTTTTTATGCGGTCGAATACCTTTTTGAACTCACAAAAGAGCGTCTCGGGGTCGCAGAATTTCATCGGTGTGTCCGTGTGGCGAGTGGCCCTGTAAACGATCTCACGCGAAAGAGTTGCCGATATACCGAGATATTCCGACGTGATGAACTTATCCGCGCCTCTTTCCTTTGGAAAAGCAGCGAAAAGGGAAGTAAACTCAGCCTCATTTGTCACTGTTGGGTCGTGCTTATCCTGAAGTGGGGGATTTTCGTATCTCATACCCGGAAGCACCTGACGTTTACTGCTGGTGGTAAAATCCACTATCTTCATAGCGGAAATTATTTTTTTCTCGCCGTCCGTCAATATGAGATTGCTGTATTTACCCATAACTTCGGCGATAAGACGCTTTTTGCAGTCGAATCCAAGCTCGTCACGCGCGTCAAATTCAAGTATTGCGGCGCGTTCAAATCCGATTTGTGTTACAGAAGAAAGCTTTGCCCCAAGCAGATTTTTACGCAAAAGCACACAGAACATAGGTGGCTTATCCGGGTTGTCTGCCGCTGCGCCTGTAAATCCCATTCGAGGGTTATTTGGGCCTGCGTTGATCAACAGCTTGAAGGTTCCGGAAAATGAACGCAGACTTATAACGACCTCATCGCGCGAGGGTTGATTTATTTTTTCAATTCTTGAGCCCGAGGCTAAAGTATTAAGTTCGTTGACAACAGCGGATAACATTCCCGCATCGAATGCCATAGTTTACCTCTTGTTTTATAGATTATTTGCTGAACATTAATTTATCTACGTCGTCGAGAGAGTCGAAAACGTAATTTGGTTGATCTTTTTTGTCGGCGTTTTTAACATCCTCGGCAGTCGTCTCACCCGTGAGAACGAGGATACTCATAACGCCATTTCTTGCGCCGAGAGCGATGTCGGTGTAAAGTCTGTCGCCGAAGATACACATATCCTCTTTGGCGATGCCCGTATGCTCACAGATCATTTCAAGCGTTTCAATGTAGGGCTTTCCGAAATATGTGGGTATCTTGCCTGTGGATGCCGTTACGAACGCCGCGATAGCGCCGCTGTCGGGGATAAAGCCCGTTTCCGTAGGGCAGTTGAAATCCGGGTGAGTGGAAAGATATTCGGAGCCGTTTCTGACAAGGCGGCAGGCATCGTTGAGCTTCTTGTATGTGAGTGTCGTATCAAAGCTTGTGATAACGATGTCGGCACTCTCCGAATTACCGTCAACGAGTTTGATCCCGTCCTTTTTGAAGTCGTTTACAAGGTCATCGGTGCCTACGAGATAAACGCTTTTTCCAGGTCGTTTTCTATGAAGAAACACCTTTGTTACGTCACCTGACGTCATTATTTCCTCTCGTGATGGCGAAAAACCGAGTTTTGTAAGCTTTTCTATATAGAAATCGTCGGAGTGGGACGCGTTGTTTGTGAAGAAAAGCACGCGTTTGCCTGCGGCGCGGAGATTGTTGATAAAGCGGATCGCGAAATCAAATACGTTATATCCGAGATATATAGTTCCGTCCATATCAAATATATAGAGCTTTTTGTCCGCGATTTTAGATGTGTCGGGGTTTTTGAAGGACATAAATTTTCTCCTTCTATACTTTTTAACTTATATTATATCATCTTCTTGCATTTTTTACAAGTATGTGTTATAATAAAAACAAGATTTATTTTATAGGAGGTATATTGTGGGAACCGTAATAGGTATAGATGTTGGAGGAAGCACCACTAAAATCGTAGGATTTCGGGATATTAACGGCGAATTGCAGTTAATTGAACCTCAATTTGTACGAGCTAATGATCCTGTTACCTCGATATACGGCGCTTTCGGAAAATTCACCTCCGAAAATGGGCTTTCTCTTTCTGATATTGACAGAGTTATGATGACCGGGGTAGGCTCGTCTTTTGTGACAAGTCCCATCTACGGACTTGAATGTGAGATCGTTCCCGAATTTACGGCGGTTGGACTTGGCGGTCTTTATCTTTCTAAGCTTGATAAAGCTATTGTTGTAAGTATGGGCACAGGCACCGCCCTTATCCACGCGGAAAGGAAAAACGAAAAGACTAATATAAATTACCTTGGTGGCACGGGTGTCGGAGGAGGAACACTTATTGGTCTTTCTAAAACGATTCTCGGAATGGATACGATCGAGCATATAGAAAAGCTTTGTGAGGGAGGGGATCTTGCTAACGTTGACCTTCGCATCAGTGATATTTCAAACGAAAAACTGTATCCCGGTATAAACGTAGATCTTACAGCGTCCAACTTCGGTAATCTTTCGGACATTGCGACGAAGAATGACCTTGCTCTCGGAATCGTCAATATGGTAGCCGAGACCGTTGCTATGATATCAATGTTTGCGGCAAAGGGTCACGGAATAAACGACGTTGTGCTTACGGGAAATCTCACTACGCTATCTCCCATAAAAGAGGTGTTTGCGACGCTCAGAAAAATGTTCTCAATACATTTTACGATACCTCACAACGCGCAATTCTCAACTGTTATCGGCGCGGCACTTTATAACAAAATAAAATAACATATAATAAAGGGGCTGAGTTTAATTCAAACTTAGCCCCTGATTTTATTTAATAATATTATAAAGATTAAGCCGGAGATGTTTTTAAACATCTCCGGCGTTGATCTTAGCGTATTTTATTCTTCCATTTCAAAGTATTCGCTATTGCCCCACCAATTCATATAGTGGTTGTAAATGCTGTACTTGTTATATCGGCTGGGGTCAACTGTTACACCCTCATAAAACATTGCGGCACCGTGTACAGTCTCTCTCTGATAATAAGGATCTGCAGAGAGCTCATTTGACATTTCATTCAATACGGCTTCAAGCTCTTCGCTTGTTACGCACGCATTGATCTTTTCTTCATATTTAGCGGAAATAGCGTTGAAATAATCTAACTTAGAGAAGTCGATCTCAGAAATATGCTCAGAGAGATTGAATTCAAGCATCGGATTATAAACAGCGTTAGAGTTTTGCTGCTTGCCATAATTCCAAATGTTGTAACTCATATATTCTTCGGGATACGCAATAAACAGGTTTCCGGTTTTATTAATATCCATAGAATAGTAATTGTTTATACGTTTTACTGCCTTATAGGATACACCTGTTTCGGGGTCAACTTTGTTTTCAAGAACATAGTTGTCGCCTTCGATTCCATATTGAAGAATGTTACGGAATTCGGTATTTGTTGTGATATAGGTTAATACCTGCATTGCACGGGAAACGTTTTTGCAGGAGCTGGTGACTCCGATCATATTAGTGCAAAGCTCTTCGGCATTTGCGTTTGGATACTCAAGAACGATCATATAGTAATTATCACCATATATATCTTTCAAAGAAGCATCGCCTTTGATTATAGCAGATGCGAAATTCTTGTTCTTGATATATTCACCTTTTTCCGCATCATATGTTATAGCGGTTTTATCATAGTATCCGTTTTCTTTGATCTTTTGGAGAGTAATAATTTGGTTCTTGTAAAGATTGCTTTTGATAAGCTGAGGAGTGACAAAGGTTCCAAGTGTTGCTTCAAGATTAAGTACTGTTCCAAAAACGTTGAACTTTCCGTAATCAAATTCTGCCTCAGAAACTACAAAATATTCTGTGTTTTTGTTAAATGTATAAACGGGAATGTAGGAAGCAGATGCTGTGGTAACCTTTTGGAAATATATTTTGTTTTCCTCAAACACATCAAAGGGCTCATCTTCTTTTACTGTAACGTTGGTGAATTTAAGAGTATAATACTTTTCACCTTCTTTGTATTCTTTCGCAAGCTCGTAATATCCGTCAGAGGTCTTTGTGTAATAGCTTGTTCCTTTTTTGAACTCAGTTCCTGAAAAAGCTGTTGCTGTTACCGAAGTCGGATCGTAGCCATGT
>JAZRUP010000218.1:0-5578 GCA_045652645.1 Eubacteriales bacterium
TTTATACCGTATAGAATATGCGTCCTCGGTTTTCCGAGGGCGCAAAGAGAGATAAAAACCTTAAAAATATCCCTTTTTTCAAAGTTTTTGAAGATTCTTAAGGAACTTTTCTCTAAAAAGTTCCTTAAGCAGAGCGCGAGACAGCGTCTCGCATATAAAAGCGGGGAGCAGGGGCAGAGCCCCATACGGAAATGACGAGTTATGACTTTAGAACTATGAGTTAAGAGTTATAAAACTTCCGTAATGTCGCGCAGTCGGAATCTGCGAAGCTTGATTTCGACCCGCGACTGCGACAGCGACAAGTCCGAGTGCCGCAACCGTGCTTCACTTTTGGTGAGGCTAACAGCTCGGACGCGGATCTATTCCTAAAAATCCCTACGGTACGGGTATGCCCGTGCCGTAAAGTGAGATAAAAATCTAAAAATAATCCCCTTTTTTCAAAGTTTTTGAAGATCCTTAAGGAACTTTTCTCTAAAAAGTTCCTTAAGCAGAGCGCGAGACAGCGTCTCGCATATAAAAGCGGGGAGCAGGGGCAGAGCCCCAACATAAATAATAAATACAACATAAAGGAACAACACTATGGGAATGTTTGAGAAATGCCGCAGAGTTGTCGTGAAGGTCGGGTCGTCGACGCTAACGCACGAAACGGGACATTTGAATCTAAGGAGGATCGAGGAGCTTGTCAAGGTTCTCTCCGACCTCAAGAACACGGGCAAAGAGATAGTGCTCGTCAGTTCGGGCGCGGTAAGCGCGGGCATCGCTAAGCTTGGGCTTGATCACAGACCTAAAAACACGGACGAAAAGCAGGCGACGGCGGCGGTCGGTCAATCCGAGCTTATGAAGATATATTCAAGATTTTTCTCCGACTACGGTATAACCGTCGGACAGATACTTATGACGCGTGACGTTTTTGAGAACGAAGAGGGAAGGGCTCACGCTGAGAACACGATAGACGCGCTTCTTAAAATGGGCTGCGTTCCGATAGTAAACGAAAATGACTCCGTCGCGACGGAGGAGCTTAATTTCGGCGGAAACGATTTTCTTTCCGCGTACGTCGCTCTCGTTTGCCGCGCGGACATTCTGCTCAATCTCTCCGACATAGACGGTCTTTACGACAGCGACCCGCGAACCAATCCCGACGCGAAATTCATAGAGCGTGTTGAGAACATAAACGACGTTATCGCTCACGCGGGCGGAAACGGAACAGAGCGAGGCACGGGCGGTATGCTCGCGAAGCTCAAGGCGGCTCGCCTTGTGACCGAAGACGGAATACCTATGTTCATTATGAACGGGCACGAGCCGTCGATACTCTACGACCTGCTTGACGGCAAGCACGTGGGTACGTATTTCACGGCAAAAAAGCAGGGCGACGAATGAACGATAAGGAAAGAATGTCGGCGGCGGTCGAGAAGCTCAAAAAGCTCTATCCTGATGCCGCCTGCTCGCTTGAATATGAAAACGAACCGTGGCGTCTGCTCGTTATGGGCAGACTTTCGGCGCAGTGTACGGACGCGAGAGTAAATATCGTTTGCCGCGACCTGTTTCGAAAATATCCTACCGCAAAGGCGCTCGCCGAGGGCGATATACGCGAGATCGAGGAAATAGTCCGCCCCTGCGGTCTTTACCGCGTTAAGTCGGCGGATATAAAGGCGGAATGCGAGCGGCTTATAAATGTACACGGCGGAGTTTTGCCCGATACGATGGAGGATCTTTTGGCGTTTCCCGGCGTCGGACGGAAGATCGCTAATCTGCTGCTTGGGGATATCTTCAAGAAAGGCGGAGTCGTGACTGACACTCACTGTATAAGGATCTGCGGCAGGCTCGGATTTTATCCTACGGAGCTGAAAGACCCATTGAAGGTCGAAAAAATACTCACACCGCTGATAGAGTCCTCTGAGCAAAGTGATCTTTGCCACCGCCTCGTGCTTTTCGGAAGGGATATATGCACCGCGCGAAGTCCAAAATGCGATGAATGTCCGCTTTCTGAAATATGCTTGACAAAAGGCGAAAACAAAAAACGTCCCCAATAAAAACATCCTTAAAGAGGTAACAAATAATGAAGACCCAAATACCGCGCGTTGCGGCGATACACGATCTTTCGTGCTTCGGCAGGTGCGCGTTGACAGTAATAATTCCGACGCTTTCGGCGATGGGAGTGCAGGTGATCCCCGTGCCGACAGCGCTTTTGTCGACCCACACAGGGGGCTTTTCCGATATGTCGTTTCTTGATCTTCACGACGAAATGAAGAATATAAAGGAGCATTTTCTCTCGCTTGATATGAAGTTTGACGCGATCTACACGGGTTTTCTCGGAAGTGAGGCGCAGATCGATACGGTAGAGGATTTTATAAGGACTTTTGCCAATGACAAATGCGATATTTTCGTCGACCCCGTTATGGGAGACGACGGCGTGCTTTATTCAACTTATACAAGGGAGCTTATGCTCGGTATGAGGAGACTTTGCCGTGTGGCGCACGTCATAACTCCGAATCTTACCGAGGCGTGCTTTCTGACAGACACGGAATATCCCGATACTCAGAAAATGAATGAGGAAGAAATAAAAACGCTCGCCGAAGGGCTTTGCGAACGTCTTTTCTCCGAATACGGCGCGGACGTTATCCTCACAGGACTTTCGTTCGGTGAGAACAAGGTCTCCACGGGGGCGCTTTCAGGCGGAAAATTCAAGCTCTTCACGTCGGAGCATATAGGGCGAAACTACCCCGGAACGGGTGACGTTTTCGCGTCGGTCGCTCTCGGCCGAAGGCTCTCCGGAGCAAACGTTTTCGACGCCGCGAGGTCAGCGTCGGAATTTACGAGGCGCGTTATCGCGTATTCAGAGGAATTCGGACTTCCCGCGCGTGACGGGGTCGTGCTTGAACCTATGCTCGGCGAGCTTAAAGACAGCGGAAGGGAATAAAAACACTAAAAAAGGTTGAGTCAAAAGCTTTTTAAAGCAACAGACCCGGCCTTTTTTGCTTGAATTTGAATCTTTTGCCGTTTTGCTTAAAAATTTGTTTGTTTTTGGCGTTTTTTCGTATTGTTTTTTATATAAATGTATCTTGTTTTTTTTTTAACAATGTGCTATAATATAAAATGAATAAATTTGCCGAACAAGGCGTACGAAAGGTGATCTATTATGAGAAAAATTTCCATTATCGGAACCGGAAACGTTGGTTCCTGCGTAGCGTACACCCTGCTTATGGACGGTATCGCGTCCGAGATCGTTATGGTTGACGTCAATCCCGACCGCGCAAGAGGCGAGGCTCTTGACATAAGCCAGGGAACTCCCTTCTGTCAGCCCTGCTCCATTTACGCGGGTGACTATTCCGACACCGCAAACTCAGACATTGTCGTCGTTACCTCCGGTATGCCCCGTAAGGCCGGTCAGACAAGACTTGACCTCGCGCAGGCAAATGTCGACATCACGAAGAAGCTTATTCCCGATCTTGTGAAGTACTCCCCCATGGCTCTTTACGTTATAGTAAGTAATCCTGTTGATATTCTTACATACACGTTCTGCAAGTGCGCGGGTATTCCCGAGAACCACATAATCGGTTCGGGTACTCTCCTTGACACCGCGCGTCTGCGCACGAGAGTTGCGGAGCACTACAATATCGGTCAGTCCTCAGTTCACGCTTACGTTCTCGGCGAGCACGGTGACTCGTCCTTCGTTCCGTGGTCTATCGCAAATATCTCCGGTGTTCCCGTAGATATCTACCGCGATTCTCTTACAAGATTTAACGATCTTGCCGACATCACGGAAAGATATCCCGACCTCAATCACGATGATATCGAGAACTATGTACGTACCTCCGGTAGCCGTGTTATCGCGCGTAAGGGCTCGACCTTCTACGCGGTCTCGGCATCCATAAAGCACATCTGCCGCGCGCTTATCAGCAACGTCGCGTCGAACCTCACGGTCTCCACGATGATGCACGGCGAGTACGGCATCGATGACGTATGTCTCAGCGTTATCAATATGGTCAACCATAACGGAGCTATGGCGAAGGTCGTTCCTCCCCTCAGAGACGACGAGCTTCAGAAGCTTCAGAACAGCGCTAACACGCTTAAAGATGTTATCAAGCAGCTTAAGATATAATAATTTAGGAGATAAAAAATGGATTACCGTATAGAACACGATTCAATGGGTGAAATGAAGGTCCCTGCCGACCGTTATTGGGCGGCGCAGACCCAGAGAAGCCACGAAAACTTTGAGATCGGTGTTGATATCGAGATAATGCCCCGTGAGATCACTCACGCCTTCGGTATTCTCAAAAAAGCCGCCGCGCTCGCTAACAATACACTCAAGCCCGAAAAAATGACTGACAAGAAGCTTGCTGCTATCAGCGCGGCTTGCGACGAGGTCATCTCGGGTCAGCTCAATTCCCACTTTCCTCTCGTCGTATGGCAGACAGGCTCGGGAACACAGTCGAATATGAACGCCAACGAGGTCATCGCCAACCGCGGTAACGAGATCGCGGGCGAGAAGATACTCCATCCGAACGACGATATCAATATGAGCCAGTCGTCGAACGACACGTTCCCCACAGCTATGCACATCTCTGCGGTCATCGCCATTGAGGATAAGCTTATCCCCGCTATCGAGACTCTTATCGCAACCTTCAAGCGTCTTGAGGCGGAGAACGAGGGCATCGTAAAATCGGGCCGTACGCATCTTCAGGACGCGACCCCCATTAAGTTCAGTCAGGAGATCAGCGGCTGGAGATCGAGCCTTGAGCGCGACGTTGAGCTTCTCCGTCTTTCGGTAAAGCCTCTTCTCGAGCTTGCGCTCGGCGGTACTGCCGTCGGTACGGGACTTAACACGCCCAAGGGCTTTGACACGCTCGTTGCCGCTAAGGTCGCCGAGCTTACGGGCAAGCCCTTTGTGACTGCCGCTAACAAATTCCACGCGCTCACGTCAAAGGACGAGCTCGTGTTCGCTCACGGAGCGATAAAGGCGACTGCCGCCGATATGATGAAGATAGCTAACGACATCCGTTGGCTCGCGTCCGGTCCCCGCGTAGGACTCGGCGAGATAAAGATACCCGAAAACGAGCCCGGCTCGTCCATTATGCCCGGTAAAGTCAACCCCACTCAGTGCGAGGCTGTTACGATGGTCGCCGTACAGGTCATGGGTAACGACGTTGCCGTCGGGATCGCCGCGTCTCAGGGTAACTTCGAGCTTAACGTATTTATGCCCGTCGCTATCTACAATTTCCTCCAGTCCGCAAGACTTCTTGCCGAGGCGATAATCTCCTTCAACAAGAACTGCGCTGTCGGAATCGTAGCTGACCGCGAGAAGATGCATAACAATCTTCACAACTCTCTTATGCTCGTTACGGCTCTCAATCCTTACATCGGATACGAGAACGCCGCAAAGACCGCAAAAAAGGCGTTCAAGGACAATATCTGCCTTAAGGAAGCCTGCGTTGAGCTCGGATTCCTCACGGCGGAGAGATTCGACGAGGTATTTCACCCGGAGCAGATGGTCTGAGTCAAGAACTCAGACCGTGATATGTGCCTTCGGCACGTGATATTCGCCTTCGGCGAGTGATATTGCGCTTCGCGCAGTGATATG
>JAZRUP010000219.1:0-6253 GCA_045652645.1 Eubacteriales bacterium
GTGTATTCGGGGTCGGGGGTAGGGGTGAGAAGTCTATAGGTTCCGTCCGGTGCTTTGGAGAAATAAAGAGTACTTGAACCAAGCTCTGCCACCTCATCGAAAGTTCCGACACTTTCATATTTATAGTTGACCGACCAGAAAAGCTCGTTTGTTAATTCAAGATCTCCGGTTAGAGGAGCATAAGTTTCGTCGTATCTCTGAATATCCTTCAAAAATTCAAGGAAAGCTTCGGAGGAAAGAGCTTCGGATCCTGCAGGAATAGATTCATAATCATATTCGTAGTGATCAAATTTTTCTTTATCAATAAGGAGATATGTATATTCGCCTATTGTGGTATTGTTGGGAATTGCATACGTTGCGCCGTTGATCATAGCGGATTTGAGGAATTTTTCATTAACGTATGTAAGTATCGCCTTTGAGTTTCCTTCAAGCTCTGCGTCAATTGCCTTTAACCAACCGTTTTGCACATATTTAACGTAATTATTGTATCCGCATACACAAACGATATCGACCTGATTGGGCTTTGCGTTAGGGTATTTGATCTGTTCATTTCCGTATTTATCCGTTACTGTCTCAGCTGCTGTCGTTGAGTCGGGCGCAACGGTTACGCTGTCGGTGTAAGGCGCATATTCGGGATGCTCTGCATAAAACATACTCTGAATAACCGCGGTGTCTTCAATACCCTGCTGTTTCTTTTCGCGAGTATAATTTCTAAGCGCGGTTTTTGCCTTTTCCTTCATTTGGGCAGACGTGGTTTGATATTCCATCATCTCTTCCACTTTTTTATATTCGTCTATTGTATAAAAAGTAGTTATAAGATGCGTTCTGAATTTAGCTTTTGTTATATCGTCAAGAGCTTTGGCAACATTGTCATAAGCCTCTTTCTTTTTTAGCGCTTGCTCATATTCCGGGGATGTCTCACCCTTGTTTGCTTTGAGAGCGTCAAGCTCTTCTTTGGTGGGGACGTGCTCCTCGGTTATCATAAACATGGTGATAGTCTCAGCTGTTTCGGATGCTTCCTCTGAAACATCATCAAGCTGTTCATCTGTTGTTTTGTTTGAGCATCCTGCAAGGAAGCAAGGTGACGCAAGCATCAGGAGCGCGAGTAAAAGACAAAAAAATCTTTTTTTCATTTTTGGTATAAACCTCCTTATTGTATCGCATGGTAGGCGTATAGAATCTATTATATTTTACATCAAATATTTGGTTCTGTCAAGCCCCTTTTTTTTGCTTTTTGATTGATTTTAAAGTTTGAAATCTTTTCGAAACAGAAGCTTAAAAAATGTTCGACGAATTGCACAAATAAGAGCATATCGTTTTGGCAGTTATGACTTTTTTTTGGTCATAACAACACAGTTTAAATTAAATTTTTTGTTTATATTACCTTTTCATTGTACAAAAAAATATTAAAAGTATAAAAAGGAACTTTTTTTCATCCGAAAAAAAGTATTTTCGTCAATATGTGCGTATATTATTATTTAGATATGTCAAAGAATATTTTGAAATGGAGGTAAAAGGTATGATATACGGCACTATCAGAGAAGCTACTGAAGCGAGAGAACACGAAACGCTGTCGAAATTCGCTTTTTGTGCGTCAAACAGCCGCGGACGTGATCTTCCGTGCGAGCCTTGTACCCTCAGAACTGTTTTTCAGAGAGACCGTGACCGAATAATCCACAGTCAGTCTTTCAGACGGCTTATGAATAAAACGCAGGTCTTTTTAGCTCCTACCGGGGATCATTACAGAACCCGACTTACCCATACTCTTGAGGTTACTCAGATAGCGAGGACCATAGCAAGCGCGCTTCGGCTGAACGTTGATCTTGTTGAGGCGGCGGCACTCGGTCATGATCTCGGTCATACTCCGTTCGGACACGCCGGAGAGGACGTGATGCAGGAATGTTATTCTCCCGATTTTTCGCATTACCGACAGAGTCTTCGTGTTGTCGAAAAGCTTGAGAATGACGGTGCGGGATTGAATCTTACCTTTGAAGTCCGTGACGGGATAGTCAACCACACGGGAGATCACTTGGCATCGACTCTTGAGGGAAGAATAATAAAATTTGCCGACCGTATCGCATATATAAACCACGACATAGATGATGCTTGCCGCGCGGGTATACTTAATGTAGAGGATATTCCAAAGGAGCTTTGTGAGATCCTTGGATACACACATTCAAATCGCATAAATACGATGGTCTCGTCGATAGTAAGAGCGAGCGAGGGCATAAACGATATAAAAATGGATCAGACCGTTGGAGACGCCACAAGCAAATTAAGGAGTTTCCTTTTTGAGGCTGTTTACAAGAACCCCATCGCAAAAAGCGAGGAGGGAAAGGCCAAGGAGCTTTTAGCAAGGCTTTACGATCATTATGTTAAGCACCCAAATGAGCTTACGGGAGTTTATAAAAAGGAGCTTGATTATGAGCCTGTTGAAAGGTGCGTTTGCGATTTTATTTCGGGAATGACCGACAGATACGCCATTGAAACGTACAGGCGGTTGTTTATCCCCGAAGTTTGGAGGGGACCGAATTGATACCGAGAGAGATCATTGAAGAGGTGCGCGATCGATCTGACATCGAGCAGGTCATAGGAACTTACGTTACCTTAAAGCGCGCCGGGTCAAACGTAAAAGGGCTTTGCCCGTTTCATAATGAGAAAACGCCGTCGTTTACGGTATATCCGGACAGCCAAAGCTTTTATTGCTTTGGCTGCGGCGCGGGAGGCGACGTTATTACCTTCATTATGAAATACAATAATCTCGATTACACGGGAGCTATTGAATATCTTGCCTCACGTGCGGGAGTAAACATACCGCATGACATAGCAAAAGAGCGCAGCACAGGCGTTTCTAGAAAAAGGGTGCTTGAGTTGAACCTTGCCGCGGCGAGATATTTCAGAGAAAGACTATTTTCTCCCGAGGGCGCGGAGGCGCTTCGTTATCTGACGGAGAACCGACAGCTCTCTATGGCGACAATTAAGCATTTCGGACTCGGATTTGCTCCTGACCATCCGTTTGAAATGCTGAAAGTTATGAAGAGTCAAGGCTTTACCGACGAGGAGCTTACGGCGGGATATATTCAAGCAATAAGTCAGAAAAGCGGTAAGCCGTATTCAATATTCAGAAACCGAATAATTTTCCCGATCATAGATACGTCGGGCAACGTGATAGCCTTCGGTGGACGAGTTATGGACGATAGCAAACCGAAGTACCTCAACACAAACGATACGCCTGCTTACAAAAAGGGAAGAAATCTTTTTGCTCTTAACTACGCCAAGGACTCGCAGGACGAGAGACTTATACTTTGCGAAGGATATATGGACGTTATCGCGCTTCACGCGGCGGGATTTACCAACGCTGTCGCCGGACTCGGAACGGCTTTGACGTCGGATCAAGCGAGACTTATTTCCAAATACACAAAAAAAGTTATTCTGACATATGACAGTGATGAGGCGGGACAAAAAGCGACCGAGAGGTCTTTGAGCCTTTTGACAGAAGTAGGTGTCGATACCAAGGTGCTTGTTGTAAAAGGAGCTAAGGACCCCGACGAATTTATAAAGAAATTCGGGCCGATGGGATTCTCTAAACTGCTTGACGAGAGCCGAACGAAGTTTTCGTACAGAGCCACGGGAGTTATAGCGAAGCATGATCTTGCTAATTCCGACGAGAAGATAGCGGCGGCGAATGAGATATGTACGATAATCGCTATGAGCGCGTCAAGCGTTGAGCGTGATATTTGCCTTAACGAAGCAGCGGAGCTGCTTTCAATCCCAAAGGACATTCTCGAGCAGGACGTCAACAGAATAAGGCGGCGATTTGTAAGAGAGCGGCAGGGAAAAGAATCACGAGACGCTTATAGCACGGCGAAGGGGATAGGTGACAGGATAAACCCCGATTATATTAAAAATGTAGCCGTGGCAAGAGCCGAGGAAACGATACTCGGTCTGCTTCTCGGCTTTCCCGAGCATCGCGACGCGGTAGCGTCGGGAAATGTTTCGCTTACCTCGGATGATTTCGGCACCGCACTCGGTCGTCGTTGCTTTGAGGAGATAATGAGGCTTCACTCAGAATCGGGCGGATTTGATCTATCGCTCCTTGGCGAAAAATTTGATCCCGACGAGATGGGAAGAATGCAAAAAATGCTCCGATCAAGGCTTGAGCTCAGTGAGAACGGAAAAAATGTTCTGTCGGCATCGGTAGATACGCTGAGATCAGAAAGCTTGAAGCAAAAGGCAAAAAAATCATCGGATAACCGATTGGCGGCGCTTGAGGCGCGCCGCGCGCAGATAAAAAACAAAAAAGAAAATACATAAAGTGAGGAACGTAAATGAAAAAACGTGAATTTGACAAAGAAAATGATATAGAAATTGAGGCGGATTCTATGATCAATGACCTCAATGGCATAGAGGATTTCCCGGATGATTTTCCTGATGACTTTTCCGAAGGATTTGAAGAACAAATGAAGGAAAACGGAAATAGCAATACGGAAAAGAAGATGGATGATATTATTGCAAAGGGTAAAAAGGGCTCTCTTTCCGTTTCTGATCTTGAACAGGCTATCGCCGAATTTGATTACGACACGGATAAACTTTACGATACCCTTGAGAGCAACGGTATATCTTTGCCAATAGACATTTCGCAGTCTGAGATTACAGAAATCGAGAACGAGGTCGAAAAATTCTCATCAGGCGAGAGTATGGAGAGAATACTTGAGCAGGAGGGCCTCGCTATTGATGACCCCGTCCGTATGTATCTTAAAGAAATAGGCAAGGTCCCGCTGCTTGATGCGGAGGAGGAAAAGGAACTTGCGAGACGTATGAGTGAAGGCGACGAGTATGCTAAAAACAAGCTCGTTGAGGCTAACCTTCGTCTTGTGGTAAGTATCGCGAAGCGTTACGTCGGAAAGGGAATGTTCTTCCTTGATCTTATTCAGGAGGGAAACCTCGGACTTATGAAGGCGGTCGAGAAATTCGACTATCAGAAGGGTTATAAATTTTCAACATACGCAACTTGGTGGATCCGTCAAGCTATAACGAGAGCGATAGCGGATCAGGCGAGAACAATTCGTATACCCGTTCATATGGTAGAGACCATTCATAAGGTATCAAGATACTCACGTCAAATGCTTCAGGAGCTCGGACGAGAGGCTACCGCTGACGAGATCGGTGAAAAAATGGGAATGAGTGCTGATAAGGTTCGCGAGATAATGAAGATCGCTCAGGATCCCGTGTCTCTTGAAACACCTATCGGCGAGGAGGAGGACAGCCATCTCGGTGACTTTATCCCCGATGATGATACACCTGCTCCCGCTGACGCAGCATCGGCAACTATCCTTCGTGAGGTCATCGAGCGAGAGCTTCATACTCTGACTCCCCGTGAAGAACACGTTATAAAGCTTCGCTTTGGACTTTACGACGGACGCAGCCGTACGCTTGAGGAAGTCGGAAAGGAGTTTGACATTACGCGTGAGCGTATCCGTCAGATAGAGGCAAAGGCACTTCGTAAGCTCCGCCACCCCAGCCGCGCAAGACATCTTAAAGGATTCTTGGATTGATCGTATTGTATAACATTAATGAAGAAAAAGGGCACAGTTTCGTATGTGCCCTTTTTTGCCAACATCTTATGGTTCCAATACTTTTTCGAAATTGGACATTTAATATATTTTGTTCTTAACATATTTTAAACTTGTTTATGGGTCGTATATGTTTTTTATTATTATGAGTGTTAAAGTAAACAATTTTATTGACAAAACCGCGGCGATAGGCTATAATAAAGACATATTGTTAAAGGGGCACGGTAATGAGCGGAAAACTAAGGATAGGAAGCTATAATATATGTCACGGAGCTTATGCGGAGCTTGATATGATGAAGCTTTGCGGCGTCATAAAAAGCGCGAAGCTTGATATTGTTGGACTTCAGGAGGTTGATAGTAAAACCACGCGTTCGAATGGGATCGATGAGCCGGCCGAGATATCGTTGGCATCGGGGCTTCCATATTACGTTTTCGTGCGTTCGATGGATTTTAAAGGCGGCGGGTACGGAAATATGATATTGTCAAGATATCCAATATCGCGTTTTGAGATAATTCCGCTTGACTCGGGAAATGCGGAGCCTCGCTCTCTCGGATATGCTGAAATAAATATTGACGGATTCAATATGAATTTTTTTAATACACATCTTTCAGTGGAATCCGAAGCGCTGCGACGAAGTCAAATAGCGTTTCTCGAAAAAAAGCTCAAGGAGACAGGGAAC